>CAZCKO010000020.1:0-35812 GCA_964499275.1 uncultured Rhodospirillaceae bacterium | reverse complement strand
TATAAATTGAATTATTTAACCAAAACAAATATTGACTCAAATATTGAAAACTTTTCATACGAATTTTAAGATAATCACGGAAACTTCATTAAAAACTTACACTTATACTCTAAGCTGATGGAAGGGTTCCATAGCCTCTTTGACGAATATTTCTTCAGGTGCAAGGTGACGCGCGGTTACCCCCTGATCATAGCAAAACCTTAAAAAAGATTCTATAGTGATCCGATTGCGTTCAACCCCGTAAGGCCAATAATCGCCCTCAGGAAAAAAATCCTCCTCAGCACTTTTGATATATTGTTGGATCCATGGCAGAGCGATTTGGGAAACATTCATATCTCTCATCCGTCGTACAGAGTTATTTTTTGCTTCTTCGAAGGCATTAAATAGATTGCGCGCTATCCAAGGATTCTTCTCATAAATCGAACGCTTTAGCGCAACGGTATGCATAATTGGAAAGATCCCGGTTTGACTAAAGTAATTGCGCTCAACACCCTCGAATTCGTCGTAGAGCCTCATGATCGCTGTATCCCCTGAAAGCATACGCCGCGGCGGATCGGCGGTGATTAATGCGTCAATTTTGCCCTCAACTAACATATCCGCAAGAGAGCCATCAGGTAGGTTTGTTAGACTAACACCTTCCGGCGGTTTCTCGGCGGTATTATCCAGCCTACCCGGAGAGTTGGGGCCAAGTTGGTACCAGTCTATTTGGTTAATAGGTATGCCGATTGTCTCTGTCAGCCAGCCTCGGGCATAAGTCGTTGCTGTTTGAGCCCACTGGGGTAGACCAACTTTTTTTCCACGCAAATCCTCTGGATGTTTTATACCGCCATCTGATCTTATATAAACACCCGAGAGGCGAAACAAACGCGATGGAAAAACTGGAATTAGCACGAACGGTGGATCCCCCCGAGATATGGCTTGACAGGACATCGCGAACGAGATCTCAGAAATATCCCACTCTTGATCTGCCAAAAAACGTTTAAAGGTCTCCTCGACGTCCATTACCAAGCTGGTAACTTCAATCCCCTTGGGCTTAACCGCACCTGTAAAAATATCTCTTACATGGTCATAGTCATTGACCCCCATTGTCAGATGTATATCTGCCATCTAATCCTCTTTACATAATACTAATATTTACCTGATTAAAAATTCGGCGCCTGCGTTTCTATTTATTTTTTCCCCACTGCACCTTCAAATTGGCGAAGTTTCCCAGCCTCCAACGCATGTGGATGTGCGCTGCGAGTAAAGATATTTACCTGTGGTTTGTATAGGATTGGATCATCAAGCGTACCGGCACTCAACACATAGTTTTCTCCCCAGGCCTCAGATTTGCATAACACATTAGAACCACAGTTAGGACAAAACCCACGCTCCATGAAAGTTCCACGCTCCGTATCCTTGCCATAAAATTTTAAGTTACCGTTAAGCTCAAAATCCATTTTTTTTACCATTAGACTAGAAGCGAAGGCGGTCCCTGTATACCGCTGGCAATCCCTACAATGGCATAGACCGGAGTAAATAGGCTTTTCAGGTATTCTTACCTTGTATTTAACCACCCCACAAAGGCATTGCCCTGTCACTTGCTCGCTCATTTTCTATCCTCCAACCAACTGAACTTCGCGTAGTTTAAAACGTTGTATCTTTCCCGTCGCCGTCTTGGGCAAATCATCAACAAAATGAAACCACCGGGGATACTTATAGTGGGCAAGTCCATCTCGACAATGTTTAACCAATGCCGTTTCAATTCCTGGACCCACGTCGTTTATATCGTTAAGCACTATATAGGCAGCAGGTTTTAGGAGCCCGTCAGTATCTGACTGGCCTACGACGGCTGCCTCCATAACCTTTGGATGTTCAATTAAGCGGTCCTCAATCTCAAACGGCGAGCACCACAAACCACCTACCTTCATCATGTCATCACTCCGCCCAGCATTATGGTAGTATCCATCTGCGTCACGATAATACATGTCCCCGGTATTTAGCCACTCACCCTTCATAGTTGAAGCCGTTTTTTCGGGGTTATTCCAATAAATACGCGCAGAAGACCCACCTTTGGCCCATACAGTCCCGATTATATCAGGTTCCTTTATTTCTTCTTCATTATCGTCAACAAGCTTAATCTCATATCCCGATACCGGTTTACCAGAAGTGCCAAATTTATAATCATCGGCGCGGTTCGATATAAAAATATGTAGGTTCTCCGTCGAACCGAGACCATCGATGATCAATGTCCCAGTTTCTTCCTTCCAACGCCGAAATACATCGCCAGGCAGGGCTTCGCCTGCTGAAATACATATTCGAAGTGACGACAAGTCAGGAGTTTCAGCTTCCAAGTCCCTGAGCTGCTGTGCATACAATGTTGGTACCCCGAAATATACAGTTGGCCGAAAATTTTCTATCATCCGGAAGCACATTTTAGGGTTTACCTTTTCATCGGATAAGACAGTGGTTGCGCCAACCCAAAGCGGAAATGTCATCGCGTTGCCAAAACCATAGGAATGGAAAAGCTTGCTAGCAGAAAACACGGTGTCTTCTTCGTTTAAACCGGCGGTATTTCTTGCAAACCGCTCAGACGTACAAACCATCGATCGATGTGGGTGTACAACACCCTTTGGATTTCCCGTTGACCCTGAGGAATAGAGCCAAAAACAATCATCTAAGTGTTTGGTTTGCGCAACATCAAGTTCAGTTTCTTCTCCTGTAATTTTTAGTGCTAAGTCTTCGATAACCAGAGTATGTTTTGGTGTCTTTACTATATCCTGAAGAGCTGGATGGATTACGGGAGCCAACTGTTTGTTATAGACGAGGCAAGAACAGGCTGAATCAGCAATTAAATATTTATAATCATCAGGCCTGAGCATTGTGTTTACGGGTACGGGAATGATACCTGCTTTGATCGCACCATAAAATAGTGCGATGAATTGCGGGCTATCGTTAATGACCATCATCAGCCGTTCTTTTGGTAAGATGCCGATTTTCAGTAAGTGATGTCCAAAACGGTTTACCGCATCGTTGAGTGCTGAATAAGTCCATTCCTCATCATGAGTCTTTATCGCGACTTTATTCCCTCGTCCCTCTGATAGGTGCCGGTCAATAAAAGCGGCCGACACGTTAAAATTATCGGAAAATTTTAACCCATGAGGCTCTATGGACCTATCAATTTCAACTGTATTATCACGCATTTAAAACTCCGCTTCTTCCACCCATACGATTTTCGTTATTTTAGGCGACTTCGTAAATCACTCGTTATATTAAATTTTTTAAAGAATTTTTGCGGCAAATTGACCCAGTATTTTGGTTGATTATGGCGCAATTTACTGGCAACACCTATCTTTACATTAAACGTTAGGTATTCTGTCCTTTCGTTTTCATTAATTAATGGAAAGACCCTAATGGCGAATACGTCGCAGGTCCAAAAATATTTAGGCCAACCAGTACCACGAGTTGAGGATGAAACCTTGCTAATGGGCAAGGCTCAATATTCTGATCATTTGCCGACGCGGGCCGGCACCCAACATGCGGCAATTTTACGGTCACCCCATGCCCATGCAAAGATTGTTTCAATTGATGTAAGCCCGGCTGAAAAAATTTCCGGTGTCACGGCCGTCATGACCGGGGATGACGTCAAGAAAATGTCGGAAGCGTTTTTAATTGTCTTACGCCAACCTATTAACCAATGGGCACTAGCCGTAGAAAAGGTTCGTTACGTTGGAGAACCGGTTGCCCTTGTTGTTGCTCGCGACAGGTATATTGCGGAAGATGCTCTAGCGGAAATTGACGTGGTTTATGAAACAATGACCCCGGCAATCGACCAAGAAGAGGCAATTTTAGAAAACGCACCAATAGTTCACGAGGCTGTAGGTGGTAATGTTGTTTCGACTAGGGATTTTTCTTACGGTGACCCTGATGGGGCTTTTGCCGAAGCGGATAAAATTGTCAAAATGAAGGTCCGCTATCCCAGAAATTCACAAACACCGCTCGAGGGCTTTGTTGTCACCGCTGATTTTCATCAGGGGGAAAATTTATATGACGTTGCCTCAAACTATCAAGGACCCTTCACCTCCCACCCCGTAATGTCAATGGCACTGCGTGTAAAAAATTCACAACTTCGTATGCGTACGCCACAGTGGTCTGGTGGTGGTTTTGGAGTAAAAGTACAGATTTTTCCCTACGTTGTATTAATTTGTCTTGCATCGAAAAAAGTAGGAAAACCCGTAAAATGGGTTGAAGATAAACTCGAACATCTATCAGCTGCAGCTTCCGCTCCAAATCGTCTCACAGCAATGGAGGCCGCTGTAAAAAATGATGGAACGGTAACCGGGTTCCGCTTCGATCAACAGGATGATTATGGTGCCTTTCTGCGAGCGCCAATGCCTGGTCCCCTCTATCGCATGCACGGAATTTTAACTGGGGCCTATGATATTAAAAACCTTTCGGTCACTAACCGTGTTGTAATGACTAATAAATGTCCATCTGCAATGGTTCGTGGTTTCGGGGGTCCCCAAATGTATTACGCGATTGAGCGGATAATGCAAAAGGTCGCGAACGAGTTGGACATGGATCCACTTGATGTAATTCGTAAAAACCTGGTTCCTGCCGGTGTATTCCCTTACCGAGCCGCAGCGGGGGCCTTATTGGATTCGGGAGACTATCCGGCAGCAATTGAAAAAGCGGTTAAAGAGGGTGCCCTTGATGAACTAAAAAAACACCGGGACGAACGACGTGCGGCTGGTAAAAAATATGGTATTGGTTATGCCGTAATCGTCGAACCAGCCCAATCCAACATGGGCTATTTATCGAATATTCTGCCACGTGATGAACGCCAAAGAAATCCGAAAGGTGGTGCAGTAGCTAACGCAACTGTGAATGTGGACCCTTTGGGGACCGTCAGTGTCACGGCAGATTCAATACCTCAAGGCCAGGGCCATATGACAATTTTATCACAAATTGTTGCGGACGTGCTGGGCCTTACCCCTGACCACATAAAGGTTAACTTAGATTTCGATACTGCTAAAGATGCGTGGTCAATAGCAACCGGTAATTATTCATCGCGATTTTCTTCGGCAACAGCGGTAGCTTGCCTAAAAGCAGCCGAAAAGGTCAAGGCCAAATTGTCGCGGATCGCGAGCCAGACTCTAAATGTTCCCACTGATCAGCTCGAATTTGTCGAAGGCAAAATTCGTGATATTGCCAATCCAGAAAATAATATTAATTTTTATCGGGCGGCTGGGTCGGCCCATTGGACACCTGGAAACTTACCAGACGAAATGGAACCCTGTGTTCGAGAAACAGGGTCCTGGTCTCCACCGGAATTAGAGTCCCCGAACGATAAAGACCAGATTAACACCTCATTAACCTATGGTTTTGTATTTGACTTCTGCGGTGTAGAAATCGATGACGATACCGGTGAAGTAAACATTGACCGTTACGTTACCTTACATGACTCGGGTACATTACTTAACCCCCTCATCGCCGATGGACAGGTTCATGGTGCCTTTTCTTGGGCCGTAGGCTGTGCACTCTATGAGGAATTCGTATACGGAGACGACGGGAGTTTCCTTACTGGCACTTTCGCAGATTACTTAGTGCCAACTAGTTGGGAAGTACCTGAACCACAAATTATCCATATGGAGTCGCCTTCAATGGTCACGCCGCTGGGCGCCAAAGGAATTGGAGAAGGGAATTGCATGTCTACTCCCGTATGTCTCGCTAATGCTGTCGCCGATGCTATTGGAGTGGAAGATATAACTTTGCCAATGACGCCAACTCGAATCAGTGCGATGATACACGGCAATGAAGTTGCACCTTCTAATGATAAAAGTGGGGGAGCAGCTCCCAAGAAAGATGTGTCTAATGTATTGAGCGGTAGCGGTGAAACAATCGTTACGGCCGCCCCACAAGAAATTTGGAAAACATTGTTAGACCCCACTGCATTAGCAGCGGTGATACCGGGATGCCATAAACTCGATCAAGTTGGTGAAAATAATTATAAAGCGGAGGTATCTCTTGGCGTAGGTCCGGTAAGGGGCCGATTTAAAGCAAACGTCTCCCTTTCAGAATTGGTAGAGAATCAAAGGGCAAAACTCTCAGGCGGACTTATCGGACCCCTTGGGGCTTCTCAGGGAAATGGTCATGTCTCCTTGAACCCAACCGAAGGCGGAACCAAAGTTACTTACGACTATGCAATTGAGCTTTCTGGCACAGTTGCATCCGTAGGCGGACGATTAATCGAAGGGGCAGCCAAGGCACTAGTGAACCAATTTTTTCAACGACTTACTGCTCAAGTGAGTGGCAAGTCTATTTCACAGAAGACGCCATGGTGGCGTAAATTTTTTCGTAGTTTGGGACTTATAAAATGAAGCCTAAATCTTTTGATTATTTAAAGGTTTCTTCCACAGAGGAAGCTGTCACAGCATTATCACAAGGTGGAGAAGACGCGCGTATAATTGCAGGGGGGCTCTCCCTGATGCCAATGCTCAATTTCCGCTTGGCTGAGCCAGAACTTTTGATAGATATTTCAAAAATAGAATCTCTTAGCTACATCAGGGAAGTTGGTAACAAAATTGAAATTGGTGCTGCAACACGTCAGGCAGACCTAATGAAGTGGGATGGCCTGGATCGGCAACTCCCGTTAGTTGCAGCCGCATGCCCCTATATTGGGCATTACCAAACTCGCGCCAAAGGAACGGTATGTGGTTCCTTGGTTCATGCGGATCCAAGTTCCGAACTACCGTTGTGTCTTGCAGTCCTAGAGGGAGAAGTTGATTTGCAGTCGACGAAAGGCAAGCGAACACTTAAAGCTAGTGAATTCCAAACCGGAATGCTTTCAACAGCAAAACAGTCGGACGAAATGGTTGTTGCTGCCCGTTATCCTGTTGCGAGAACAGGAGAGGGCTACGCTTTTGCAGAAATGGCACAACGTCGTGGTGATTTTGCTATCGTCGCCCTTGCCGCAATTGCCAACGCTAACCATATTAAATTGGGTATTGGTGGTGTGGCTGACAGCCCCACCGTTCGTGAATGGGAAATGTTGGAAGGAGATTCCTTGGATGATGCACTTAATGAATTTGCATGGGATTTAGGTGGTTACGATGATATTCATGCGACGGGGCGCTATCGCCGTGAACTGGTTCGCCGGCTCGGTCGCCGTGTCATTGAAGAGGCCAAATCATGCCGCAGCTAAATAAAGAAACTCGTCACCCCATTACGTTAAACCTTAATGGAGAAGAGGTAACGGGGCACGCGGAACCAAGAATGTTACTCAGTGACTTTCTTACTCACGAAATTGGCATCACCAGCTGCCATGTTGGTTGCGAGCATGGAGTTTGCGGTGCATGCACAGTTTTGGTTGACGGAACAGTCTCTCGTGCTTGTTTAACCCTAGCCGTACAAGTTGATGGGGCGGTAATAGAAACATCCGAAAATTTGGCGAGCGACGACGGGGAACTCTCTGCTCTTCAACAGGCATTTAAGAAACACCACGGCTTACAATGTGGTTATTGTACTCCAGGAATTTTAATGTCTTTGACCGCATACCTTAAAGAAAACCCAAAGCCAACGGAGGAAGAGATTCGCGATATGCTATCGGGTCATCTTTGTCGCTGTACTGGCTATGTGGGAATGGTAAAAGCAGTCCTAGATTATTGCGAAAATCACCATGAGTGATAACCAATGGGATGATTGAGGAAATTTAGATTTGTCCCAAAAAGCTAGGTTGCGTCACACAGCGTTAAGAGTGCGTAATCTCGAAACATCAATTGAATTTTATACTAAATACTTAGGGATGAAAGTAACCCGCCGACGAACCAATGAAAAACGGTCTCATCATGCAGCTTATATTGCTTATGGAGATGAAACCTCCCACCACGCGATCGAGTTAGTTCAGGACTTTAATACACCTGATAAATTGGAAATTGGAAATTCATACTGGCATCTGAATTTTAGCCTGCCTGATATGTTAGCTGTATGCGCTCGTATGAAAGAAGACGGTATCGATTTTGTTGAAGAGCCTGCACCAATGAGTATCAACTCAAACTATCAAGTCGCTTTTATTAAGGACCCCGACGGGTATGAAATTGAGTTAACAGACTATCCCTAAGTCTGGTCATTCAACTCTTTTTCCCATCTATCTAATAATGACGTTATCCTCTCGATGGAGGGACCCTTATCGAATGAATTAGCATAGGAGGCTGATGAGCGAACTGGATCTCCTGCGAAATAACGTTCATAGAGCTGCTGGCGCCCGGAAAAACTTGTAAGAGCGGCATCACAAGCTAGCCGAAATAATCTAATCCGTTCGCGAGAATCAATGTTTGCTGCCTGAAAGTATTTTTCTATTTCAGGAGACAACTCACTATCCAGCATTTTAAAAGAAGGAACCATAAACAAACCACCGGCGCCTATGGTCTGAATAATTTCACATGCTCGGCGAAACTGGGGTGGAAACAAAAACTTTACAGTCTGTAATGCCTCCCGTCTTGGTACCACAGTCCCGCCAGGGCCCGGAAAACAATCTATCTCGCTCGTCCGAATACACGATTCTACCCACTCGGCGACATGAATTACCTCTGCCAACATATTCTGGATATGCAGAAACTGATCAACATTGGTCGAACGGGCCACCGTAATAGCTAAATCACGCATAAACTCGGATTTGGCAAGATCCTTTGTAGCAAATTGATGGGATGTATGTGTGTGCGTATGGGTGTTTCGTTGAGCGTTATTGTATACATCAATGTCCCGATAGATAAATGTTCTGTCCCACGGAACCAGCACATTATCAAAAAGGACCATACAATCGCTATCATCAAAACGGTTAGCGAGTGGATAGTCCATGGGCGAACCCGCATTTTGATGGACAACAGAAGGCCGCGCGATCAATTTAAGACCTGGTGTTGCCACCGGGATTACAAAACCGAAAGCATGAGACTGAGCCTCCTCCGCGTCAGTCAACGGATATGATGGCGCTGGCATTACAACAATTTCATCAGCAATAGCCGCCAATGTTGCTAGCATACGAACACCGTTAATTATAAAACCCTTGTCATTATCACTGGTAATACGTGCCGCAATATCTTTTATCTGGGCATCAGGTGCGCGCGATCTATCTACCTGCGGACTAACAAGGGCATGAGTGGTTACCACATCGTTTTCACGAGCAAATTCATAATAACTAGAAACGTTCTTCCCAAACTTGCTTTTTTCAGAATCAAATGCCGATGACGCGGCTCCATAAGACGACAACATGACGTTCATAAAGTCTGGGCTGCGACCAAACATTCCACAGGTGTAGTCGCTCCAAACTTTAAACATTTCACGGCGTCTAGCGAGATCTTGCGAAGACTTTGGTTGTAAAAATGACAAACTTACACGTTCACCGGTAGTCGGTGACTTGTAGGTCATCTTCTCGGCCATTTCTGGCTTGTTTTGCAAATCACACAAATCAGCCATTGTCCGGGCGCCACCGGCAAACCGAATATCTGTCGTTACATCTTTAACGCGTTCTCCGTCACACCAAACCTCTCGATCATCACGAATACCATCAAGATATTGCGCTCCCGTTCTGATACCCATCGCCTAAACTACCTATAACATTATGTTTAATTTTTAACTCTATCCTTTTCTAGGGTTTATGAACAATTGCGACACTTAATTTTAATGAGCACGCATGCTTTTGCGACACTCTGCCAATATTGACAGTACTTCGAATGGCTCTTCGACCTGCATGTAACAGGGTATTCCTCTCGGCTCTAGATATTCCTTGGCGGCTACATTATGTTTATGTTCCCCCATAAAGGTCGCATAAACCGGCTTGGATGGATATTTCTTCGAAAATTTCACCAAAAAATCCATGTTCGGAACCCCGGTTTCCGATGTGAGCATCATTATAACGACCGCAGCATCGATGTTGCGATCCGCCAGAACGGCATCCAAAGCATCACCATAGGCATTTTCATATCCGACTAACCCGACGCTACCAAAAATATCGACTGGATTACGCATGCGAATAAAAGGCGGAGCAAATTCTTGAAGCCGCTTTGATGTTTTTTCCTCAAGATCAGGAACTTCCATATCCAGCGAACGGCATATATCAGTAAGGCATACGGTGAAGGCTCCGGACGGAGAAAGGAAAGATACACGGTTGCCCCGCGGGAGACTTTGTTTATCTAGTGCCTTAGCAACCTGAAATAACTGAGAATATTTATGAAGCCGAGTGACCCCCGCTTGCTCTATAGCACCATCGACAATCCTACCGTCTGCCGCCAGGGACCCCGTATGTGCCACGGCAGCAGCTGCTCCAGCATCGGACGCGCCGCCCTTGAGCAAAAAGACTGGCTTCTGGTTCGATACTCTCCGTGCAACACGCAAAAAACGCTTTGGGTTCTTAATGCTTTCGAGGTAAAGAAAAATAGATTTAGTTTCCTTATCCCTGCCCAAATATTCCAGTAAATCACATTCATCAATATCGGCCTTATTACCAAGGCCGCAAGACCGTGATATTCCGTAATTTTCTGCAGACATAATGTGACGAAGAGAAATTCCACAAAAATTGCCAGTTTGGGTGATATATGAAACTGAACCACGCGGTATCTGTCCGAGTGGAAAAAAACTTGAGGTATAATTGGAAGGCACTGAAACGTGACCAGTAGTATTGGGACCTATGACCCGTGCTCCAGACTCCCTTATTGCTGCAATCAACTCACCCTGCAACTCCTCGCCAACTTGATCTACTTCTGAGAAACCACTAGCTGCTAAAACAATTGCTTTTACGCCCTTTTTACCAAGCAATCGAACGGTTTCGGGTGCGAAAACTGCTGGTAGAGTAACAACAGCTTGATCTATATTTTCTGGAAGTTCATCGATGGATTTATAAACTTTATACCCCTCAATTTGACCTCCCCGGGGGTTAACGAGATATAAATCACCCTGAAAGCCGATGTCGCGAATATTTTTTACAACGACATTTCCTGGTTTGCCGATCGAAGAAGAAGCACCAACTACACATACACTTTTCGGCGCAAAAAATTTTTCAAACACGTCAGCCATATCATTTATGGTTCCCCTTAGAACCTGCATCAGAGAGTACAATTAATGCATCTACTGCAATGGGCTTTGACCCTTTTATAATTAATGGGTTTATATCAATCTCCTCGATATCCGGATGATCAATGGCAACCTGCCCGACAGCCATCAGCGCGTGACACAAGATGTCTCGGTCGACCGCTGGCATCCCACGAACTGAATCAAGAATTTTAGACCCCCGTATTGCCCGTAACATTTCGCGAGCATCTTTTTTACGAAGCGGTGCTATACGGAAGGTTACATCCTGTAAAACTTCCGTAAAAATCCCGCCGAGACCAAACATCACAGCAGGACCGAAGGATGGGTCACGGTGCATGCCTATCATAATCTCTCGAGAACCAGAAACCATTTCCTGAACGAGATATTCGCCCTCATAATTTTTTCCAGCGCGCTTTTTAAGTAATTTGAATGCTTCAACCAACGCCGATTGTGATGCGAGATTAACTGCAATCAGTCCTTTTTCAGTTTTATGAGCTTCGTCAGCAGAACAGGCCTTCAAAACAACGGGGTATTTAACCCTCTTTGCAGCCGCTTTGGCTTCAGATTGCGAGGATACCAAAATCTCTCGGCTAATTGGTAATCCGTACGCGGCAAGTAATCGTTTGCTCTCATATTCGGAGAGCGTTTTTTGACCTCTTTCACGGGCTACTTTTATTATGCGTTCTGTTCGGATTGCCATAATACTAACCCCGCCCCGTGGTCAATACGAGCTTGCCCGGACTTTTAGTTTCTTTGAATTGTGATAAGGCCGATTGAAAGTCTTCAAGATCATAGACCCCTTCAATTCGAGGCTTGATTTTACCTTCATTGAGTAATTCCAAAATATCCACCGCCGCTGCCTTAATTATTCCAGGCTTAAACCGGAAGTGCAAATCGAGTGCCATTCCTACCAGCGTTACGTTTTTAACATTAAAATAATTTGCCCGGGCTGTTGGGATACCAGCGATAAAACCAATACAAACTATGCGGCCTGCAAAAGCCAATGTTCGGAGTGCCGCTGTAAAGATCTCTCCACCCAGCGGGTCCAAAACAATATCGACACCTTGTTTTCCGGCCACTTCAAACACCTGTTGACGCAAATTCTCATTAATATCATCAACCGACAAATCAACTATTGCATCAGCTCCATTTTCTATAACAATTTTACCACGGCTTTCGGACGAGCTTCCTCCAACGACGAATGCACCATGGGCCTTGGCTATTTGTACCGCAGCCAATCCAACCCCCCCACTCGCACCTAAGATCAGGACTTTTTCTCCAGGCTGATAACCACCTCGTTCCATTAACGCTACCCAGCTAGTCATGTACACTGTTGCCATTCCTGCTGCTGTCACGTAGTCCACATCACTAGGCAAATGAAAACATCGTGCGGGCAAGGCCAGACATTGTTCAGCGTAGGCACCCCAGGGAACAATCGCCATAACTCTATCACCAACTTTAAAACCTGTGACATTTTCACCAACGCCAGAAATCTTCCCAGCAACATCCCTGCCCGGCGTGAATGGCCGCTCCGGTTTGGTTTGGTATAAACCTTGCATCATAAGTGTATCGGGAAAATTTATACCGATAGCATGGATATCAATCAGAACTTCATCCGAATTAGGTGATGGGCCGTCTACATCAGAAAGTTTGTGGGTATCCACAGACCCAAAATCTTCAACTAATACCGCGCGCATTTACGTGTCCCTTTATTTTGAAATCCGGCGGACCCTAACATCCGAACTTCACACGATAAAGAGAACTTTTACGAAGCCATTAGATGTGTCCAGGCAGTGAATTGAGCTCTCTGCGGTAATTCACTAGTACCAGTATTGATAGTGTCTCCATGGTTATCTGTTTGGTCGGCTTCTAGTCCACGCGCAAACCAAACCCATTCAGAATTCTCGGCTGCCATGCCCAGATGACAGCGATGAAAGTTCTCTAAATCGTCTGTCTGGATGAGTGAGGCGGCAGAGTGAGTCACGTTTAGCCCTCGTATAATATCTCGGTTCATTTCTTGGGGGGCCCCTTCAAATAAAACCGGCCATACCAATATCTCCGTTTTATCAACTGATAATGGGCTTATTACTCGGACATGTTGATTCAAGGCTTGTAGCGACATATTAGGATAAAAAGCTGAATTGTGGCGACGAGGCTCAAGAATCTCCTCCAACCGCTCGGGGGAATGATTATTTCTAAGCTTCTCCACATAGCGTTTATATATCGGATCATCACGTTTTTTGTCCGCAACAGGTTGATGCCCGGTATAACTGTGTCCATTCCTTGCAGCCCCCCAAGCCTCCCGTTGTTCCCAGCGTCTAGCGGCTTCGCCCTCATTACTAATTGTGGAACCTGCGGCATCGCCGCGTCGTCTAGCAAACTGGCGCCCTTGTGGGCTTAGTGTCGATTCATGGCTGAAGGGTACATGATACATATCGACGGTATTTTCTATTTGAAATTTCCAGTTGCCCCGAAATATATAGCGATGAACACCAGCTGTTAGTAAAGCTTTGCCGGTGGGAGATCGATCAACAATATCGTCGATGCTTTTTGTAGCAGGGCCAAGCCAATCGGCAAGTGAGACTGCTGAAAAATCCAAACAGGCAAATACAAAACCACGGTAATTTTCCACTCTTGGTAGCCTGCGCATGCCTAAAGAAGGGTCTTGAAAATCGAATTGTTTCCCATAACCGCGCGGCATTGAAACTCCTTCAAGATCACCGTTAGACTTAAATGTCCATCCATGGTAGGGACAGCGAAATGGCCGCGCATTACCCCGCGCTTCCACGCAGACTTTAGCTCCACGATGGCCACAACTGTTATGGATAACGTAAACTTCGCCGTCAGTATGCCGGCTCAGTATAACCGGGCGTCGACCAACCAGTCGTGTAACATAGTCACCGACCTCTTTCACCTCGCTTTCATGACCTATATAAATCCATGCTCTACCAAAAATTCTTTCCATTTCTAAATCAAAAATGGTCTGATCGTAATAGACAGATCGATGCACACTATCGGCGCGAACTAAATCTCTCGGATCAAACTTTATACCTGGTTCTTTGGAAAGGTTTTTCATGACGAGTGCGTCCTGAAATTATGAACAGAGCTATTCCTATAGTTTTTCACCAATATTGTAGGGCAGTGAATATGATATATCCTAACACGTAATCATGAAAATTAGTAACCCAGTAACTAAAAATGACCCTGACGAAGTCTCCCTAAAAACTCAGTTTGCGGTATATGGGATCGGGACTTTTAGTACCACAACACATTTCATGTTGCTTGTAATCGTACCCATTTGGGCACGCGTGAATATGGGCATCCCTGAAGGATTTACACTAGGCTTTGTCCTTGGCTGCCGGCCACTACTTTCATTATTTCTATCGATACATGCTGGAACGCTTATGGACACGCTCGGCACAAAGCGTGTCCTAATCTTCATTGGTCTAATGATCTTAACCACGCCTTTAATGTACCCGCTACTGCCATATATTTTTGCCCTTATCATTATTCAGCTTTTGTCTGGCGTTTGTGATTCAATTGGATGGATGGGTGCCCAAACCCTGGTGGGACAGGTCATGTATGGCCGCACCAAATATGCCGCCCGGCTGGGTGCGATTATTAGATCTGGTCATGTCATTGGTCCACCTGCTGTTGGTGCAGTTTGGGATATCGCGGGGCCACTTGCAGCTTTCAGTTTGGTCAGTCTAAGCGGTTTAGGGTTTATGGTTTCTGTCTTCATGCTGCCCAAGTCATCTTCGAGCCCAGGGGGATTAGTTGACAGTTCGGAAACACCACGACCACCGGTTACATTGCAGTCTCTAATGCCAAGGGTATCAGACTATAACGCCTCTTTTAAATTGTTACGATCACCTACGATAGCGATCATAATTCTGCTCGGCATGATGGTGCATATAGGTAACAACATTCAAAGCACATTTTATATTGTATGGCTTGAAAAATATGTTGGTATTCCAGCTACCCTGATCGGATTTTTAATTTCATTTTCATCTTTAGCTGCTGCCGCTGGTTCACTTGCTGCAACACCATTACGCAGGCGTTTCTCTGCTTTCTGGTTATTATGGTCATCAATTTTTGCCGCGTTAATTTTTATTTCAATAACACCATTGATGGGAAAAGCAGTTGTCGTTTCTGGTATCACTGGATTGTTTGGCTGGTTCTTGGAGGTTTCCCCTTTAATCGCTGCCTATCTTGGCTTTTGTTTTGTGTCGGGGTTAAGGTCGGTATCTAACGGAATTCATCAGCCCTTGGTCATTACTCTAATGTTGCGGACGGTTGGACCCAATGAAAAAGGAAAGGCCATTGGCCTTCGTGGAACAATGAACCGAGTTACATCAATGATAGGACCATTTTTGCTAGGGGCATTAGCTGGTATGGTTGGTTTAGAATATGGGTTTTACATTATCGGGATAATTTCATCAGCTATCATGCTATTACTTGCATGGCTGATGCTACGGCATCCTGAAATTCACGACCTTCAGGATAGGGTAAAGGGAGAATAATGAGACTAAAAGGTAGAATGGCAATTATCACAGGTGCAGCCGGCGGTATTGGTGAAGGGGTTGCGAAAACTTATGCAGCGGAGGGCGCGGTAGTTTTGATAGCAGACCTCAATGGGGAGGGCGCCGCCAAAACGGCAGAATCAATAAATAAAAATGGCGGAAAAGCATCTAGTTGTTTTGTTGATGTTACCGACACTGAAGCGGTGCAAAAAATGGTCAAAGATTTTGTTGGGGATCATGGTCGACTTGACGTAATTGCCAACGTCGCCGGAACTGGGCAACGTCACAGTTTTCTGGAAGCAACTTCAGAGGAATTCGACCGAGTAATGCGGGTCAATCTGATGGGTACTTTTATCTGCAGCCAAGCATCTGCCCGAGAGATGGTAAAACACGGCTATGGTCGTATCGTCAATATTGCCTCAATTGCTGGAACGCGTGCCGGATCTGGCCGAACTGCCTATGGTACATCAAAGTCAGCTGTTATCGGTCTTACCAGACAAGCAGCTCTTGAGCTCGCGCCCTATGGCATTACGGTCAATGCTGTTGCACCCGGGCCAGTTGACACTCCACTCACCCGTGTGACCCATAACGACGTTACCCGGGAAGGTTATAAAGAACTTATACCTGTTGGCCGTTATGGCACGGTTGCTGAAATGGCTGATGCTGCTTTGTATTTAGCAGGTGAACAGGCTTCTTATGTAAATGGCCATATCCTATACGTTGATGGTGGTTATATTGCCGCAGGCATCTCTACTGACTTCGGTGGAACGGTAGACCCAAGTTTACAAAACTAGGAGAACAACATGCTAATAGACATCTACACACATATTTTTCCCGGTAATTTTTTTGACCAGATGTCAAAGGCAGCACCGCGGCTGGAAAATATCGGAAAACGTATGCAAGCGGTCGTGCCAGTGCATAATCTGGATGAGCGGTTTCGGCAGATGGACGCTTATGGGGACTATAAACAACTAATATCGTTACCCAACCCACCTCTGGAAGACATAATGGATGCGGAAACGGGAACTTTTCTAGCAGGTATTGCAAACGACGCGATGGCGGAGGAATGCGCTCAAAACCCTGATCGATTTGTAGGGTTTGCTGCGGCCCTTTGTATGACTGATATGGATAAAGCCATGGAAGAGCTTCACCGGTCGATTAAAGACCTTGGTGCCAAGGGTGTCCAGATTTTCACTAACGTTAATGGGCAGCCCCTCGATCAACCGGAATACCTTCCATTATTTGATGCGATGGCTGAATACGACTTACCGATATGGATGCACCCAGCACGAGGAGCGGAAATGTCAGACTATCGTGGGGAGGATCGTGGTAGATATGAAATGTGGTGGTGTTTTGGTTGGCCATACGAAACTTCAGTTGCCATGACCCGACTGGTTTATAGTGGATTATTCGACAGACATCCCAAATTAAAGATAATCACACACCATATGGGAGGCATGATCCCTTTCTTTGACGGCCGTGTTGGTCCGGGAATGGATGTTTTAGGGGCCAGAACTACAGACGAGGATCTCTCAAATATTTTGCCAGCACTAAAAAAACCACATGCCGAATACTTCAAAAACTTTTATGCTGATACGGCGATGTTTGGCGCAACGCTCGGCATCGAATGTGGAATGAAATATTTTGGTATCGGGCATACAGTGTTTTCGACAGACTTTCCTTTTGCACCAACAGCGGAAACGATAGAGGCAATTAATAGTCTTGAATTGGGGCGTCAAGATCTCGAGGCATTATGCTCCGGAAATGCCGAAAGACTTCTGAAACTTTAAACCACCGTTTTGGTGTAACGACAACCATGATCAAAAGAAACAGCCAAACGGAGCTAGGGGCTCCCATTTGTCGTTTAGAAGATGAGCGTATGCTCATGGGAAATGCTTGTTACGTTGACGATATTTCAATACCAGGTCTTTGCCACGCCCATTTCATCCGTTCACCTCACGCTCATGCCAGAATTTTAAATATTAAAACAACTTCCGCAGCTGCTGCTCCTGGGGTTCTATTGGTCCTTACCGGCCAAGAGCTAACCGACAAGGGTATAGGGCATTTAACCTGTCATTCTTTTCCGAAATTATCCCCTGAAACTAAGGGGTTTTGCCCGACACAACCATTATTGGCAGAAAAAAAAGTTCGTTATGTCGGCGAGGGCGTTGCCTTAATCGTTGGGAAAACTCGGGAGCAGGCAGCGGATGCTGCCGAATTATTGGTAGTTGAATATGAAATCCTGCCGGCTGTAACGCTGGTCGATGCCCACGTTAAAGATGCACCGAAGGTGTGGGACGAAGCTGAAGGGAATACAAGCTTCAAATTTGAATCTGGGGACGGTAGAGAAGTAGAAGAAAATATAGCAGGGGCAGCACACGTAAGCGAAATTACCATCCAATACCCGCGTGCTACTGCTAATACAATGGAAACGCGTTGTAACTTAGCTTACCGCAACCAAATGGATGGAAGGATAACTTTATGTAGCAGTACTCAGGAACCTCATGAAGTGAGACAGGTTATTGCCAATACTCTTGGAATTTCTCAAAACGATATTCGCGTTATGGCGCTGGATGTGGGAGGCGCCTTTGGGATGAAAGGTCAAGTTTACCCAGAGGACGTTCTGGTGGTCTGGGCCAGTAAGAAACTGGATCAGCCTGTAAAATGGGTCGCTAATAGAACGGAGTCTATCTTGACAGATATGCACGGTCGAAGCCCTCAATCCAAAGCTGCCCTTGCTTTTGATAGGGATGGGAAAATCATTGCTTTTAAAACTTCGGTTATTGTCGATGTTGGCGCCTATTTATGCTTGTGGGCTTCCATACCACCTCGAAACGCAACGATAAGCTTCCCCGGCCCATACCATATTCCGCTGATCCATTCGGAAGTCAAAGCCACCTTTACCAATACTACTCTTCTTGGTCCTTATCGCGGATCTGGCAAACCTGAAGCTTCATATACCCTGGAGCGCCTCATGAATAATGCCGCGCGCGAAATGGATATAGACCCTATCGAGCTCCGCCGAAGAAATTTAATCCCCAGAGACTCAATGCCCTATCAAACGCCTGGGGGCTATTTATATGATACAGGAGATTTTAATGCGGTTCTTCAAAAAACCATTGATTTAGTTGATTGGAATGGATTTGAAGACCGCAAAGCCAGAGCAAGAAAGGACGGCCAATTACGCGGAATAGGATTAGCAATTCATTGTCAACGCGCCGGCACATTTTCTGAAAGAATGGAGATACGCGTCGATCAGGATGGATGTGTTGCAGCACACCTAGGAACCCTTTCCACAGGACAAGGCCACGAGACAATGTTCACCCAAATGATCTCTGGTTGGCTATGCGTTCCCGTCGAAGATATCCGAATTTTTCAGGGAGATACTGATAAGGTATTGTTCGGACGCGGAACTTTTGCACAACGGAGTATGGCTACTGGTGGTTCGGCTCTGAAACGGGCTGTTGACCAAATAATTAATAAAGGGCTCCGTATAAGTGCTTGGATGCTAGAAGCCTCAGAACAAGATGTCATTTTTGACGAAGGTAAATACCAACTCGCCGGCACCGATCGCTCTGTTTCCTTTAAAGATGCCGTGAAAACCTCATACATAGGCTCAGGATTACCCAATGAATTTGGCGTCGGGATGGATGGGGTGGGAACTCAAGATGGGACATACAGCTTTCCAAACGGCTGCATGGTTTGTGAAGCAGAAGTTGACCCCCAAACTGGTGATATTAACGTCGATATTTTGTATGCAGTCGATGACGTAGGCGTAATTGTAAACCCGTTAACGTTAGAAGGGCAGCTTCACGGTTCAATTGCACAAGGGCTCGGTGAAGCTTTAATAGAACAGATCCTTTATGATCGTAAGAGTGGGCAGCTTTTAACTGGGTCATTAATGGATTACGGGTTACCCCGAGCTGATATGATGCCTGACATCATTTCAGAGGTTTCCTTGGAGCCATCAACCAATAACCCTTTAGGGGTCAAAGGCGGCAGCGAAGCAGGAAATTGCGGAATGCCTTCAGCGATAATACTTGCAGTCTTAAATGCGTTGGAAGATTTCGGCGTGACTGACTTGCCGATACCGGCAACGCCCGAACGAGTTTGGAGAGCTATACAAAATAGTGCGTCATGAATAGTTCAGTGTTAAAAGAAATGAAATTACGCTAAACTTTTATAAATTTTAATTTGATAAAGATATTATTATGACAAAACGACGTATCGAAGGTTCCTTTGTTGCTCTAATCACACCGATGAATAGAGACGCATCGATTGACTTTGAAGGGTTTCGTTCACTCCTCCGCTTCCAGGAACAAAATGGTACCTCAGCTGTTTTGATTATGGGCTCAACCGGTGAAGTGTCTATGCTCACACCGGATGAACGCCGCCTCATAATTTCTGAAACTATTAAGATGAAAACCGGTAATATGGAGTTTTGGTATGGTTGTTCAGGTCCAAGCACAGAGCAAACCATAAATTACGTCGAACATGCCGGCAAAGAAGGTGCTGACGGTGCTATTATTGCGGCCCCACCGTATATCTGTGCACCGGAGGATGATATCACGGATTATTTTCTTGAGGTGGCTGATGCCAGTGGCATCTCAATTGGAATTTATAATAATCCACCAAGAGTGAAAACCGACCTATCTCATACATCAATCCTACGTCTTGCCCAACACCCCAACATAATTGTGAACAAAGAATCGACCGCTCGGGTTGGACAAATTGCTCAAACAGTTGCAGGCAAACCAGACATGTCGCTGATGTGTTGTGATAGCCCAACACTTGGGCTTGTCATCCCTTTAATGTCACTAGGTGGTCATGGAACAGCCAATATGTCCGGCAATCTTATTCCTCAAGAAATGGCCACAATTTCTACGCCTTGGACTAATTGGAAAGATACCGTGGCTTGTCGAAAAACGTGGCTTGATAACTTACAAATGTTACATTTCACTTATTCAGCGATCAATCCGGTTGCAGTAAAAAGCTTGATGGATGCTGTTGGTTTACCTGCTGGCCCCTTGCGCAAACCACTCAAACCAATAAGTCCTGAACACCTCTCGAAAGGGCTACAAATTTGCCAAGATCTCCAACTTGATAAGAAGTATGGCTATAATCTTCCACATGTTCTCTCGGCAGCTGAATAGCAATATTTATTGTTAGGCAAGTGTCAGACCACCATCGACGTGAATGGTTTGACCAGTAATAAATCCCGCATCTTTGGATAATAAGAACGATATCAACGCGGCAGGATCGTCGGGATTACCAATCCGTCCCATAGGCACCTTGGCTGCCGCTTTCTGCCAAGCCTCCCCCGATAATGCGGAGTGTCCCGTTGCATCCTTTTTCGTATAGCCGGGCGCCACACAATTTACCGTGACACCATCTGGAGCAAGTTGTACAGCAAGTGTCTTGGCTAATGCTTCAAGCGAAGCCTTCGCCGCAGCAGTTGCAGGAAAAAGACCATCTATTTCGAATACATGTGCAACAAAAGAGCTAACCACTACAATACGACCACAAGCAGATTGCTTGAGGTACGGTAAAGCAGCGGTAGAAATGTGAAAAAATGCTTCGGGCATTCCTTTTTCCGCGACAACAAAGGAGTCTGGATCTACCTCACCAATTAATCCCCGATCAGCGAAGCCAGCATTGCTCACAACCTGATCTACCCCACCAAGGCAAGATACTGTCTCCGCAATGAGGTTCTCTGCGAATATATGATCTGTTAAATCACCTAAAATTACGTGAGCTTCGCAGCCTAACACCCCTAGTTCTGCAACAATTTTCTCAAGGCCTCTCTCATTTCGTCTTGAATGCAACATTAGAGAATTTCGGGTATCGGCAACTCGCTTCGCAACGGCTGCACCTATTCCGCTTGCAGCACCGGTTATAAGTATTTTAGCCATGGGTTCTAAGTTTCATGTGTGCCGTCACATAAAGGCTGATTTTGGGTTCTCTTGCAGCCACAAAACGTAACGGGCCTATCACGTTTTGCAATATATTGGACTGGTGACACGCCCGTTCCCTTATGGGAGCCATCACAAAAGGGCTGCGCTGTACTTTTGCCACAAGCACACCACCAATATTCTTTGCCCTCTTCAACGAGCCTTTGGTAATAGAGTGCCATAACTTTTTTATTCCCTTCTTAGAAAAACTAGTGGATTATTTTTTAGAGTGTGACCTGACAGTTCACAAGTCTTACTATCGAATTTATGCTCGCAATAATCAAAGGAGCTTATTATGACCAAAGCATTTGAAATCCGACCTTTGGGTCCTGCACTTGGTGCCGAAATTGTAGGTCTAGATATTACTCAAGAATTAGAGCAGGAAACCGTCCAAGGTCTTTATAACGCCTGGCGAGATAATATAGTCCTGCTTTTTAATAAAACTGATATGACTCAAGAAGAACAGCTGCGTTTCGCAGCTTGCTTTGGCAAAGTTGGTGAGCGACCAAAACCTAAGGAAGCCCGCCCAGAAGATTATAGCAAACTCGATGATGCCTTTATGCTGGTTACCAATATCCGTGAAAATGGAAAACCGATTGGTACATTACCAGATGGTGAAATGATGTTTCATCACGACACGATATTCAAACAACGACCACATATTGGAACTCTCCTTTATGCAATGGAAATTCCTTCGGAAGGTGGCAACACCAAGTTATCAAATCTCAACAAAGCCTATGATGCCCTGCCAAAGACTCTTCAAAAAAAAATAGAGGGCCGTAAGGCGCTTCATCTTTATGATTATGATAGGATTAGAGAGCGTAATACTGCTGAAGGTGCTGGCGATTTATTAGAGCGTCATTCACACCCCGTTGCTATCACGCACCCACGATCTGGTCGCAAAGCGCTCTACGTAAACCGGTTGATGACCGCTGAAATTGAAGGTTTACCAAATGATGAAAGCGAAGAAATACTGAACATTATGTTCGACATTGCTGAAAAACCAGAGCATGTATATGAACATATTTGGAGTCCAGGTGATCTTCTATTGTGGGACAATTACTGTTCATCCCATGCACGAACTGACTTCCCCAACGACCAGGTAAGACTATTGCGCCGTTGCCAAATTGAGTCCGAAAGTGTCCCTAACGCCTAGGATTGTTTAAAGGTAAAATGGTGCCCGCTCCCGGACTCGAACCGGGACGTCCTTTCGAACAACGGATTTTAAGTCCGTTGCGTCTACCAATTCCGCCAAGCGGGCACTGAAATTATTTCGCGGCAGAATCTAGCGCAAATTCACCAAACAAGGAAACCGAAAGAAAAAAAATATCCAACTTAGATATGTTGCTGATCAACAAAATCCTTTTCTAGTGCAGTGGCTGCAGATTTAGAGTGTTTCAACATCCAAAGCCATGTAGCTAATGATAATACTCCTCCTAAAGCTACTCCCCATCGAATACCAATGAGTTCAGCGGCAGCCCCCATACCAAGAGCCCCCAACGCAGGAGCCCCGCGATGAATAACTCCATAAAGACTCATAACACGGCCACGCATCGAACCCTCTACCGCATGCTGTATGAGGGTTTGTGTAGCGGTGCCACCATAAATTCCTGATATACCAAGTACGAATATGCTTATCAGCGCCAAGGGATACCAATTCGTTACTACAAATCCAAATATTGCTATTCCAGTTACTAATAGGGCCAAAATCGTGACGCGAGTCAGACCCCTTACATGCCCCCTTCGTGCTAGCCAAACCGCAGCGAGCAACCCACCAACACCGGACACAGCAGTAAGTTCTCCTAAACCACTAGCCCCCCTAGAAAATACTTCATCTGCAAACTCTGGCAAAACCTCCAATAGCGCCTTTCCACCCATCGCCATTGCAATTAGCAAAACCATAGCTGGCCAAATACCCGGGTGCCGACTTGCATACCGAATCCCCTCCATTGATTGCGCCCAAACGCCGACGCCGCTTGCTGGTTTTTCTTCACTTCGTACCTGGCGAATTACGAATAACGAAACTATAAAAAATACAAAGGTGAATGCGTTAAAAAGGAAAGCAATACCAACATTCCAATATTCAATCAAAAGTGCCCCTGAAATAGGCCCAACCACGCGACCCAGATTGAAAATCGCGGAGTTAAGAGCTACGGCCGGAGGTATAAAATTATGTTCAACAAGGTTTGGGACCATCGACAAACGCGCAGCGGTATTTAGTGCCCAGGCAATGCCCAAGAAAGCCGTCCAGACGATTAGCCACCAAACATCATTAGCCTCAGCAAACCTTCCCGACAAATACATCCAACCCAATATGCATGCTTGGAACATACCCATTAACTGGCTAATCATACTCAAATGCCGACGGTCATAGCGGTCCGCCAAAACACCGGCAAATGGGGTCAGAAACAATGTCGGAATAAGATCAGCGAAGACCACCATTCCAACCCAAAAACTCGAATGGGTTAGCTCCCATGCAAGCCATGCCGCTGCCAAGCGGTGAGCCCACAGACCAAATAAAGAGATTGTACTACCAGCAGTATAAACACCGTAGTTCCATTGGCTGAGGACACTTATGATACCAGGTTTTTTACCTGAACCATCGTTAGATTTTTGGCTTTTGATGCTCATAAACATCCAAATTAGTTACTGAACCAAGCGGTTTGAATTTCTTAAAACCTTGTCTATTAAACTTCTGGTAAACAAATTATGTTTAAATAATTTGTTTTTCTTGGGCACACGCTTCTAGGGCAGCTACCATCCTAACCCGTTGACGTATCACCCATAAAAATACACCCGCACAAAGAACTCCACCACTAGCTAATGCTGCCTGAAAACCAACAAATTCCGCTAATGAACCCATTATCAGGGCTCCGAGAGCTGGTCCTCCTCGATAAACCATTCCGTAGAGGCTCATCACCCTCCCACGCATGGCACCATCCACAGCATTTTGCATTAAAGTTTGGGTTCCTGTTCCGCCAACAACAATCGCTGCTCCAATAAAAAAAGCGCACACTAATCCGAACACGAACGATTGGGTAGAAGTAAATGCGAATACGCTAATAGCTCCAAATAGTAACGCTCCAACGACAATCTTGGTCATACCAATTACCGTTCCACGTTGTGCCAACCAGATCGCGGCCAGAGTGGCTCCTATAGCAGAAGCCGCCATTAAGTTACCTAACCCAGCCGGGCCCATTTTATATACGGTATCCGTTACCCCTGCCAAAAGTTCAAGGACTGGTTTCAAACCAATCGCTAGGGCGATAATTAAAATCAAAACCGGCCCAATTCCCGGATGTTTAATGGCATATCTTATGCCCTCAGTTGCCTGTATAAAAATATTCGCGGTACTTCTAACACCGCGTTCATCTCTAACCATATGCGCTTTAGTCAAACAGGCTAAGAAAAGAGAAAAGGTTATTGCATTTATCATAAATGTAGTGCCTACCCCGACACTGGCGATTAAATAGCCTGCCACCATTGGACCAATAAATCTAGCCAAGTTAAAAATTGCCGAGTCCATAGCAACCGCAGATGGTACATGCTGATGGTCCATCAGGTTTGGTACCATTGAAAGCCGAGCTGCAGTGTTAAAGGCCCAAACGACACCGATAAAGAGAGTTAGGAAAATTAACCACCAGATGTTTAGAAAACCTGTAAAGGCAAGGGCCGCTAATGCCAGAGCCTGTAACATTCCAAGAAATTGGGTCACAAACATCATGCGGTGCCTATTAACCCGGTCTGCTACGACACCAGCGATTGGTGTCAATATGACAGTCGGCAACAGGTCGGCTGTAACAACAACCCCGAGCCAAAAACCAGACTTCGTGAATTCCCAGGCCAGCCAACTAACGGTCAACCTTTGAGCCCATATTCCAATCAAACCTATACCGCTACCCACAAAATACCAGGCAAAATTACGTTGTTTTAACGCCGCAGTAATTGCATCAAGATTTGAGAAACGGGCCATCGGTGGATTTATAATTATTTATCAACAATTAAAGACATCTTCACTCCAGCGTTCGTCCTTCTTCCAGTGCCGGGCGCAGGGTATTCCAACGAGGAATAACCCACAACAAAACAGGAATACTCAGAATTAATGCTCCGCCTATTAACGTCGCCTGAAGGCCAATAATATCCCCCATAATTCCCATAAGAAGCGCACCTAATGCGGGGGCACCACGATGCAATACTCCATACAAACTCAAAACTCGGCCCCGGATGCCACCATCTACACTATTTTGCATTAAGGTTTGTACGCCAGTACCTGTCAAAGTAATCGAGCTTCCCGCAATAAAAGAACCGATCAACCCTAACCAGAACAGATCAGAAATACACATGAGGACGACACCAAATGGTCCCACAACTAGCGCTGAGAGGGTAATCGCGGTTAGCCCCTCAACTCGACCCCTTAATGCCAACCAAACCGCACAAACAACGGCTCCTCCGCCTCCCGCCGCAGCGAGTTGAGCAAATCCATTAACGCCTGTTCCGAAGACATTATCTGCCAAACCCGGTAAAAGTTCCAAAAATGGTTTTACGCCTACTGCAAGTGCAGTCAGGACTATTAACATAGGGCCAATACCAGGATGTTGAGTCGCATAACGAATTCCTTCCATAGTCTGGGATAACATACCACCGGTGCGGTTCTGAGATTCATTTCGGATCAGCCTAATTTTCATCAGACAAATCAGGAAAACGACATAGGTCAAACAATTAACCAAAAAGGCGCCGCCAATCCCGAGCATTGAGATCAATGCGGCAGCGATCATTGGGCCTACCACCCGTGCAGAATTATAAATAGCAGCATCGCTTGCCAGTGCTGAAGGAACATACTGGGCCTCCATCAGATTTGGAACCATTGCAAGGCGCGCCGCCGTTGCGTAAGCCATTGCAATGCCAAGAAGCAATGTCAAAACGAAGAGAGAATATATGTCTATCCAATCCGTAAAAACAAGAACTGTAAGGATGACCGCCTGCAGAAATGCTGTTGACTGACTTAAGAGCGATAGTTTGCGCCGATCAACACGATCAGCGATAACACCAGCAATGGGTGTTAGCACGATGGTAGGAAACAAATCGGCGAAAGCGATCAACCCCAACCAGGTTGCTGACTTAGTCAGCTCCCATGCAAGCCAAGCAACGGCTATCCTTTGCGCCCACATGCCAATAAGTGCGATTCCGGCCCCACTCATATAGATTGCAAAGTTTTTTTGTTTCCATGCGTCAGAGACGTTGGATAATAACAATACTTAAGTGCCCTTCATTTGCATCAATAGAATCATTGAAATTGCAATTAATATAAGGCCGACGTTAAGCGGCCAAAAACCCCCACGTCGAACTGAATTATCTAGTTCTTTGTTCCTTATTTTGACAATGCCACGATAAACGCAAATACAACCAATACCTAAAATAGCCCCAAGAACGGTTGAATCTGGTATCATTTTTTATCGGGCTCCGCAGAAGCCTGCGAGGTATCCGGATCTTCTTCCACGGGGTTGCCTCCCAAGTCTCTCATCGCTTGCATAGTATCAGCGTGAGCCTGCTCCAAAAGTTCTTCATCCCGACCCCTTAATACTAAAGAAACAATGAACCCCCTGTCCTGTCTCATCTGCGGATAACTGCCAATATCAATGTCAGGGTATTTTTCTTGTAAGGCCGTAAGTGAATCAGCAATTGTACCTTCGCCTAAATCCATAGCCAGACCACGTGCTAAAACTTTATCCCCGCCTTTAAGATATTTTTTGGCCCCGTCAAACATCGTTTGCATTATTCTGGGCACCCCTGCCATGACAAATACATTCTCAATTTTATAGCCGGGCGCAACACTAATTTTATTCTTTAGGAGTACTGCGCCTTCAGGAAACGTCGCCATGCGTAACCTTGCTTCATTCATTGTTTCCCCACGCTCCTCCACTCGAGCCGTCATCAAAGACACAGTCTCTAAATCTCTGAACATACCTACACCGAAGGCTGCGGCTACACATTCCGATGTAATATCGTCATGGGTTGGCCCAATTCCGCCTGTTGTGAATACATAGTCGAATTCGGTCCGTGTTTTATTTATTAACTCTATTATGGTGTCGGGTTCATCTGGAATTACGTATGCTGCGCCGAGTTGGATGCCCTCTTCGTTCAGACCCTTAGCAATATAAGCTAAGTTCTTATCTTGTGTGCGACCTGATAGAAGTTCATTGCCAATCAGGATAAGGCAGGCTTTAACGATTTTAGATTCAGCCATTAGGGATCTCGGAGTTTAGGTTGCTGTACTAGAGGTATTGTATAACGTGCCAAGAACCAACATGCACCCCTGTACGGAGTAGATAAATATGAAAATTCCAAGCAGCATGCTACCTAACCAAGAAGGAAACTAATATGGAAAGCAAAGGCAAAAGTTTAAGGAAACTGATTGAAGCACCAGAAATTTTAATCTGTCCTGGCGTATATGACGGCTTCAGTGCCCGCTTAGCATCAAAATATAGATATGAAACAGCTGTCATATCTGGTGCCGGGGTATCAGAATGTCATCTGGGCTGGGCCGATAAGGGCATCATGGGCTACGAAGAAAATGTCCGGGTATGTCGGGCATTAGCAGATTGTTCGGAGAACCTCCTGCTTCAGGCAGATGCGGATACTGGCTACGGGAATGCTGTAAACGTGCACTTTGTTGTAAGGGGGTTTGAAGCTGCAGGTATGGCCGCTGTCATGATCGAGGATCAATTATGGCCGAAACGTTGTGGTCACCTAGAAGGGAAATCGGTTATCCCTGCTGATGAAATGGTTAATAAAGTAAAATCTGCAGTTGACGCTCGACGCGATCATAATTTTGTTATCAAGGCACGAACCGATGCAGCAGGGCCACTCGGGATCAACGCGGCAATCGACCGGATGAACATGTATGCGGAGGCTGGTGCCGATGTTTTATTTGCGGATGCATTGCTCTCAGAGGACGATATAGTTAAAGCATGCAAGAACGTTCCCAAACCTCTCACGGTCAATATGGGGCTCGGGCTTTTGTTCCGTGGGACGACTCCTCTCATCCATCCGAAACGGCTTCAAGAAATCGGAGTTGCCATGGTCAGTTATCCTCGTTTGTTGTCGACTGGTGCGGTTCGCGGCATGATGAATGCCATGGACGCTCTCGGCGAGATGATTAAAGGAGATGAACCGGTTGAACGGCCTGATCTCTTAATACCATTCAAAGATTTAAACAATTTGGTTGGTATCGAGCACCTTGACCAATTAGAAGATCGATATTCAAATCCATGAGGGGACATTAAAAGAGCGTTCTTAGGAATTTTGTTTATTCAATACCTTGCCCATTTGTTTTAATCGTGCGATTGAGCAAGATAGATTAGGCTTACACTGATTATAAATTTACAAATGCGGTTCCAACTCAATGAAATGACAAAGATCAGAGGGATAGAGAATTGGAAACTTCTTTGATCACTATACATACCGAGGACGAGTTCGAGTCGATGCGTCGTGCCGGCCAACTAGCGGCCACTGTCCTTGATTTTATTACTCCTCATGTCGTCCCAGATGTTTCCACCGAATCGCTCGACAGGCTTTGCCATGATTTTATCATCGAGCATAACGCGGTTCCTTCACCGCTAAATTATAGAGGGTTCCCTAAATCGATTTGTACGTCGATTAATCATGTAGTGTGCCACGGTATACCGGGAGACAAGGTGCTTCGCGATGGCGATATCGTTAATATCGATATCACCGTAACCTTAGATGGCTGGCATGGCGATACAAGCCGAATGTTTCCGGTGGGTAATATCGGTATTAAAGCTAAAAGGCTTATCGATATAACCTACGAAGCACTAATGAGGGGGATAGAAGTTGTGCGCCCTGGTGCCACAGTTGGTGATATCGGCTACGCTATTCAGACTTTTGTAGAAAAGAAGAGATTTTCAGTTGTACGCGATTTTTGTGGCCATGGTTTAGGTAGAGTATTCCACGCACCACCAAGTATCTTGCATTACGGAACACCCGGAGAGGGGCCTGAATTGCGCGAAGGCATGTTTTTTACAATAGAACCCATGATTAATGCCGGCCGTTTTGAAACTAAGGTATTATCTGATGGCTGGACCGCAGTCACCAAAGACCGATCGTTGTCGGCACAATTTGAGCACTCATTAGGTGTGACCAAAGACGGCTATGAAATTTTTACTATTTCTCCTGAAGGCTTCGATAGCCCCCCATATAATTAGAAAATTTATAGAAGTACTTCAATTTCAACAATTTTGACGTCACAACCCGAAATATACCGTAAGTTCGACTCCCCCGCGCCACATCATTGAAACAGCAACATAGAGTATAAGTATTAAACCGAGATAGCCGATCCAGCGATGCTTATGAAGCAGTTTTGCGATCAACGTTGCTCCTACACCCATCAAAACGACAGATAAGGATAAGCCTATCACTAACGCTGACATGTGGTTATTCGCGGCCCCCGCGACAGCAAGAACATTATCTAAAGACATCGAAATATCGGCGACTGCTACCTGTAAGACAGCCGCCCGCAACGTTTTTGTTCCTTGAACCTTACCGTTCTTGAGTTCATCGCCAGCCTCAGAGACCCCGCCGGCCCCCCAATTTTTATCCACCCTGAGATCCTGGTACATTTTCCAACCGACCCAGAGAAGTAGTAGCCCTCCCACCAGCATAAGACCGACAACATTTAGTAATTCCATTGTTATGGCGGCAAAGATAATTCTCATAACGACCGCAAGTGCGATGCCATAAAAAATAACCTTTTTTCGATATTCGGGGGCTACTCCGGCCGCTGCCATACCAACAACAATTGCATTGTCACCAGCCAGTACAAGGTCAATAAAAATAACCTGACTGATCGCCACAAATTCTGCGTAGCTTGCTTCAAACATGAATCATTTTAAAAATTTCGAACAACAACTTGATAGACAAATTACAATTAAACAAAGGACAATCTTACAATTTAATATATAGAGAATTAATATTAAAATAAAACTCAAATAGGAGGAATAAAATGGTTAAACAAAGACGGTTGAAGGTAAATTAATGTCTTCTGACAAAGTCAATGAAAACTGGGAAAATTACTACGAGAAAACGGGAAAACGGCCACCACGGGAGACTTTATTATTCGCTCTGGATAGATTTGATAAAGACAACCTAAAAGAAAAAAAAACACTTCAAGCAGTGGACCTGGGTTGCGGTAATGGTCGTGACACCGTTGAAATGCTGAGACGTGGTTGGAAGGTTCTCGCAGTTGACGCAGAGCTATCGGCGATAGAAGGCATTAACGCTCGTGTTACTGGAGAAAATAAAAGACTCCTTGAAACCCAAGTAGCACGTTTTGAGGATGTAATACTCCCTAAATCCGATTTAATTAATTCTAGTTTTGCCCTACCCTTAGTATCGCCTGTTGATTTCCCGAACCTGTGGGACAAAATACTCGATGCACTCGTGCCAGGGGGGATGGTCAGCTGCCACCTATATGGGGACAAGGATAGCTGGGTGGGTAACCCAACAATTACGTTTTTTGCCAAAAGCGCAATTGACGCTCTACTCTTTCCACTCGACGTCGAGTATTTCCGCGAAGAGGAAGAAGACAGCACAACTCCTCGCGGCAACTCAAAACACTGGCATATATACCATTTCGTGGCACGCCGACCTTATTAAACCTCTTTACGAAAAATATTCAGGTAACGCAGCTGCCAAATTTGTGCGAACCCTTTCAGCTACTGGTTTATCATCTTTGGGGTGTTCGAATTTAAGACCAGTCACCTGCTCATAAAGGGCAATATATTTGTCGCTAAACTCTAGGATCGTTTCCTCGGGTATTTCCGGAATTGGGTCTTTATAAGGATCGCACTGCCCAGCTATCCATAATCTTAAAAATTCCTTATCAAGGCTTTCGGGTTCTTTTCCATCAGCCAGACGATCCCCGTAACTCGATGCCATCCAATAACGACTTGAGTCTGGAGTATGCACCTCATCAGCCAGAGTTATGTTACCATCGTTATCCAGCCCAAACTCGTATTTGGTGTCTACCAAAATTAACCCATTTTCAGCAGATACTTCCCGGCCTCTAGCAAAGATAGCAAGGCTTATCTCCGCCAATTTGTCCCATTGTTCCTGACCTAAGAGACCCTGAGAAACTATCTCTTCAGGTGTGATGGGCGCATCATGATCACCTTGTGCGGCTTTTGTCGTGGGTGTCAGAATCGTCTCTGGCAGTTTTTGATTCTTTTTTAAGCCTTCCGGGAATTCTATACCGTATAGGGTCCTCTCCCCTCGTTCGTACATGGGCCAAATGCTGGTCTCAGTCGAACCCGTAATATAGTCGCGAACCACCATTTCGACTGGTAACATTGATAGGCCTTTAGCAATAATCACATTGGGGTCCGGATAGTCAATTACGTGGTTTGGGCAAATATCCAATGTCTGGTCAAACCAAAACCTGGCCGTTTGATTCAGTACCTGTCCCTTATAAGGAACCGACCCCAGTACCTGGTCGAAGGCGGACTGTCTATCTGTGGCAACCATCACACGACGTCCGTCAGGTAGCGCATATGATTCACGAACTTTACCCTGCTCAAAGTTAGGCAACTCCGGGAACTGTGCGGCACCGAGACATTTATTTGAAAGGTTCATCGTATTTACCAAATTAAAGTTAAAAACAATTTATAAATATCCAAATCTCGATCCGAATCGGCTAGACCTGGCCATATGGCAAAAACAGTTTCTTGTGTATAACTCTGATAAGTAAACATTAGTAATCCGGCCGATTGGGGGGGTGATGATATGCAAATGACTGACCGTAAGTTTGTAGATGTAGAAGGTATCCAGACTTGTTATTACGAAAAGGGAACCGGACCCATTATGATTCTGCTACATGGGGGTAATTTTGGTTCCAATGATGCTGCTGATTGCGCCCTTGACTGGGGCTTAAATTTTGGCGGTTTGGCAAAAAAATATCGTGTCCTCGCCATTGATAAAATCGGTCAGGGCTACACCGCAAACCCTCTGAAAGACGAAGATTACACAATGGCAAAAGTTGTGCAGCATATATGTGCAACTCTAGATTCCCTGGAAATTAAGGGAGCACATTTAGTAGGCCATTCTCGCGGTGGCTATGTCACTTGTCGTATTACTATGGATCGTCCAGATCTCGTTAAAACCTGTACAATTATTGACAGCAATAGTTGTGCCCCGGGGATTGGTTTAAACGAAATTGTTTTAGCTAATCCTCCTGAGCCACGGCTGACCGCTGAAAGCCAACGATGGATTATGGAACACTATTCCTTCAGCAAAGAGCATGTGACAGACGAATGGATCAATGGCCTGGTGGAAGTTGGAAAACAAAACAGCTATCGAGAAGCCTGTCATAAAATGGCTTCTTCCGGGGACGGCCTACGCCACACACAATTCCTGCCAGCACTAGCAAAAGATAAAATAAATATGTTTGCTTGGATGCGTGACCATGGCATGGATCGCCCAACCCAACTGATTTGGGGTTACAACGACCCGACTGCACCAATATCGATGGGGCGGGCCTTATATGATCTTATTGCAGCACGGGAACGCCGCGCACATTTTAGTGTTTTTAATGAGGCCGGTCACTTCACCTACCGTGAACACCCAATTGAATTTAACGCCTGCCTACATGCTTTTATTGAGGGGGTCAGCGCTTAAAAATAAGTCTGTCATCCACTTGCCAAACTGGCCAAGCCTGTAATCATAATTTTTTTGACCCAGCAATTGAATGCCGACTGGTAAGTTATCTTTTACCAGCAACGGAATATTCCAGGCCGGTGCTTCAAGGCAGGAAGAAGGGTCGCCGTACACCGAGTCGCCAGTATTATCGCCCAGAGGGGGTAAAGTTGGTGCTGATAAGGTAATAAATGCGTCTGCCTTGCCATTTAATAATGTAAAAGATTGTCTCAGTTTTTCTAGAGCTTCAAGGGTATCTCTATAAGCATCCAAGGTCATGGACTCGCCAACTTCAAACCTTTCAACCAGTCTTCCAGTAATCTGGTTGCGCCCGGTATCACGGAGTAACAATGCCGGCCACTGAATTTCCCAAGCAGCAAGGTCTGGTTGAAATTTTGGTATCGTTGAGAGAGCTTGTTCAAAAGCTTCAACGTCGGGATCTTGCTCGCGCGATATTACTTCAACGTTTTGGTCCTGGAGTATTTGAAGAAAATTTTCAAAAGGTTCTTTGATCACATTTTCAGTTTTAACCCAACCGAGTGTATCAAGTCGAATAAGCCTCTTTGGTTTCTCTGATTTAATGTCAGGTTTTCCAAATAAGCCCGGGTGACCGGGATCGCCACCCACGGTTTGTGCAATTTGCCAGGATGTCCTCCAGCAATCGATTATACTACTTCCGTGAATTCCGAGAGTGCTGTAACCCGGCGACCGCCATAACAACCCACCAGAATGGATCGCACCAAACGTCGGTTTTAGGGCAAAATTACCACAAAAGCTTGCCGGCCGAAGTACTGAACCACGCCCCTGACTACCAATGGCAGCCGGCAGCATTCCTGCACCAATCAGAGCAGCGGAACCACTTGAGGACCCGCCGGGACTTCTATCCAGATCAAAGGGGTTCCGGGTAACTGCGGGTTGTCCAGAACCAAGCTCTGGCAGAGTTGTTTTTCCAATTATGATTGCCCCACTTTTTTGCAGAGCGTACACATGCGCTGAATCGAATCTATGCCGTTCCCCGGCAAAGAGAGGGCTATTCAACTCCGTGGGGAATTCAGCCGTCATAAACAGGTCTTTCACTGCAAAGGGCATCCCATCAACCCGTGAAATTTGGTTGCCCACTTTATATCTTTCGCTTGACCTATCCGCAGCCATTCGGGCTGCTTCAAGGTTTTTCACTACAAACGCCTTAATTTTTGGCTCTCGAACAGCAATTATTTCTATACATTCTTCCAGATAAGCCCGAGGCGTATCGGTGCCATCAATAAACCCAGGAACTTTATCATGAAACGTATTGAGTTTTACCGAGGACGGTTCATAGTCGCGGGTAACCACGGGTAAATCAGGTGACGCCATTTAATTTGCCATAGCTAATCAGGACCAACGAAGAATTACTAACCCCTCCTTAACCCTATGCCACGTGACGGTGGACCACAAGTTAAGGCAAAATAGAATTCTGATTTTTAACCGGAGTGAAAGATGAATATCGATACCAATTGGGAGCCACCCAAAACGCTCAATAAAGAGGCTTTAATTAAGATTTCAGATCAGGTTTTAGGGCGACCAGATATCCCATTTAACGAGACCGAACATATCTTTCGTATTAAAGCGTTAGAGCTGGACTGGGATGTAGGCGTTATGATCTATGAGCCTAATGACCCCGAAGACATACCAACGGGCGCAGATGGGAAAAAGATCAGCATGTTTGTTCTCGCCGGAGGGTCCGGTGACTACCGAGCCATGGAGCAATTAACCAGGTTGATTACACGCAAATTTGGCTACCGCATCGCAACCATGACCTATCCTGGGCGATTATATTTACCTGACCCTTCACGAAACTGGCCTGGAGACACCATAAATTCTGACGGAACTGTGCGTACGCCAATTTGGCATCGTGACGAGGAGGTCTCACCCGAAGAATACGAATTAATTATCGATGAAAGCCTCAGGAGCCGTTATGGCCGTCGCATGGTGGCCCGGGCCAGGCCGGGTAGCCGTTTCTATGATCGAATGGCTGCATGGCCTCTAGCCTTTGAAACCGCAATGAAAATGGTTTGTAGAGATCATCTTCCTGAAAACGAATTTTCAATTTATGTTCACGGCCATTCGACAGGAGGGCCCTTCGTCCACCTCTTGACCCAAAGGGTAAAAAATATTCGCGGTGTTGTAGGTATAGAGAATTCTCCCTTTGGCTATATGTTTCAGAAGATGGTGGGTTATGAGTGGAAAGGCCCCTTTAATGATCTGTTAATTCGAACCTGGCGGGATATTGCCCGGTATCGCGGTGCCGAAGTGCGAAGCGAAGAAGGTGAGAAGGGCCTTATGCGCTTGCCATGGATTATCGAAGATGTCATGGAGGATTGGGAGAAAACACTCACACAACCACAATTCAAGGCTGAATATCCATTACATTATGCCGCTGAAAAAGCACTTGAGGCAGCCGCCCGCGCCGCGGCTGCACGCCTGAACATGGATGAACAAGAAACTACGGATCTTGTTACTCGTTTTATTGGGTATGGAAGCGAATTGAGTGGTGAGGGTGTAAAACCAGTACCGCCAATTCTTCTCTCAATA
>CAZCKO010000019.1:21781-41105 GCA_964499275.1 uncultured Rhodospirillaceae bacterium | reverse complement strand
TCCCACCTATCCCATTTATCTGTTTCAAGTTCGAGTAAATTATGGCCAAAATCAAGATGGATAGGAATGCCCTCGCCTTCAGACCAGTTAACGTAAGGGTCAACCAAAAACTTTTTACTAATATCTACATCAGTACTTGAATTCTTGGTAAATTTTGTTTCTTCAGACATGCTGGTCCTCTATCAGGATTAAGTTATTAATTATGCTCGTAGGGGTCGAAAAAGATTCTTAGGCCAAGCCCATCCACTCTAGCAGCAGTCCGGGCGGGAAGGGAAGGTGGAGAAGGTGTCCAAAGATGTACCAAGTTGATAAACCAGCTCCTACCGGTAATGAGATTATCATTACCAGAGGCTCTTTATGTCGGATCATATAAGCCAGAACCATTAACGGTATCGCCGTATAAAATCCAATGAGCCAAAGTAGTATTGCAAATCCGTACATCCAACAAAAAAGTTCTAATGCCCGTCTTTTACCTACTTTGGAGGATTCTTCATCAGTAAAGTCAATATCAACTCCAGTTTTATCAGTCTCTGTTTGAGACGCTGGTAAAAGTTCCCGTACAAGTTGATAGGCTAGTAGGGCTAGAGCAATTATGCCGATCGTCCATGGGTAAAGCTTCGCTTGCAGGGGCATCTCAGAGGAAGATATGACGACATAACTAAATATTGCTATCAAACAGAGAGTAAGCAGGGACCTCGGTTGAAAGCGTAAATTCATATTAGGTATCCGTTTCGTCTACTCGGCGTTTAAAATAGCGATCCTGAAACATTGGGTAGGTGACGCATAACACGAGGATGGCAAAAATGATTAGCACCCCTGGCCGCAGCAGAAAATCGGCTCCAAATAGCTGCCAGGATGTCCACATATGGCGCTCAGCGATTGGGCCAAGAACTAGACCTAGTAGTAGTGGAGGCCTTGGCCAACCCGTAGCTCTCATGAAATACCCAATTGTGCCAAAGGCAAACATGATTAAGACGTCTTCAAAACGACTAGATGCCGCAAAACTACCAATTACAGCCATCGCCAGAATAATGGGTATCATAAGGGATGGACGAAGTTTGGTGGCCATTGCCAGTTGCCGGGTAAAAGCTAGGCACAAAATAGAGGTAATTATGGTTCCAATAATGAGCAGCCATATCATAGAAAAGGTTAGGTGCAGGTCTTTGGTAAGCATGTCCCTCCCAGGCGTAATGCCAACGATAATTAAGCCCCCAAAAATTAGTGCTAGTGTACTAGAACCTGGTATTCCGAAGGCTAGAGTAGGAATTAATGACCCTCCTTCTTTTGCATTGGTGGCAGCATCAACTGCAATTACCCCACGGACATCACCCTTACCAAAAGTTTCACGGGCTCCTGGACATGTTTGTTTTGCACTTCCGTATGCAAACCAATCAGCTACTGCGGACCCTAATCCAGGGATAATGCCCACCCATACACCAATAAGACTGCTACGAAATACTAGCCAGCGATGAGTAAACGCGTCTTTAATCCCTTGCCTACGGCCTTTTCCCAAGTCTCCCAGAGGCAGATCGGAAATTCCAGTTCCCTTTACTCCCATATAAATGAGCTCGGGTATAGCGAACAGGCCAATGGTTACTGGAATTAGTTTGAGACCATCAAGCAGATAAATCTGGTCAAAGGTAAAACGGTGCAGTCCTGTAATCATATGAACACCGACCATCGAGACAACTAGGCCAATGCCCCCCGCAATGATACCTTTAACCGGAGCTTTTCCGCTAAGAGCTCCGACCATGGCGATACCCACCATAACAAGCATAAAAAATTCGGGAGGGCCCAATAAAAGTACAAGAGGCCGTAAAATTGGAATGGCTAAAAATAGGATCAATGCTCCAATGATACCTCCGATAGCAGAGGAAGTGAACGCTGCAGAAAGAGCACGGGCTGCCTCACCGTTTTTAGCCATTGGATAGCCATCCATTATTGTGGCCTGAGAACCGCCCCCTCCTGGAACGGAGAATAAAATTGAAGTAATTGAGTTTGCTGTATTACTTACTGCCCATACGCTCATGATGAGGCATATGGCCTCGAATTGATTTAGCACAAAAGCTATCGGTAGAAGTAGAGCTATCGCTGTTTTGCTGCCAATACCGGGCATCGCAACGAGGGTAGAACTTATCACAATTCCAACCATCATTAGTAGGAATGCTTTCCATTGCAGAATACCGACTAGACCGGTTATTGCAGCATCGATCATTTGAATAACATATATGGATCAAAATGGGTTGCCTGCACAACGACAACCCAATTCAATCGTTTGATCATTTACACTTAATGTACTTGGCTTCACCGCCAGCACCAGGAAATTTGAATTTACAGTTCATACCAACCTTCAATTTTTTCCTTTTGACCTTTTTCCCTTTGATCATGACCTTTGTTCGCTTGCCGGAGACCTTAACTTTTATTTTTTTCCCCTTATAAACGAAATAGATCCGCTTCCCCTTTTTCTTGATCTTTGTAATCTGGGTAGTGTGTTTTACATATTTCTTTTTCGCACCAGCCTTGTAGAGAGCAATAACCTTGTCAGAAGCTCCCAAAATTTCAGCATTGATTTTTTCCATTAAGGTTGGTGCTGTCCAGGCTACATTTCTCTTAGCTCTTTTTGCTTCCTTTAAAAGATCTTTATCATGCAATGCGGATTTAAAAGCAGCACGAAGCGTTTTCAGCCTATCGGCTGGCACATTGCCAGTTGTGAAAAATGGCCGTCCTGCGGCAAGTGGAGCCCCGAGAAGTGCCGCAAGTGCTTTACCCTGATCCGATAGAAGTTCACCAATATGAGGAACCTTAAGCGCTGGGTGCGGTGCACCGTTGTAAAGGATAGGAATTAATCCGAGCTCCTTTATGGCTTTTCTGGTGCTCTCATAGCTGTTCGCAGTTCCGTGAACATCACCGCGTTCAATTGCAAGAAATCGGTTCTCCCCGCCACTAAAACCAGAGATTATTTTGATCTTAAAACCATCTAGTTTTAGTAGAGCAGGATACTGATAGGACCCAGCACCCGGGCCGGTTGCCGCAAATCTTACTTTTTTCTTAGAGGCTTTTAGTTTCTTGTAGGTTTGAATAGGTTGATTTTTGCCCATTGCTATTAGGAACGTCGACGATGCGGCGCTTCCCAAAGCGTTTAGTTTTTTAAGGTCGTATTTCACGCCTACAGCACCGGTCCTCTGAGACAGAGCTAATTCTCTAGTTAGAATGGCAATTTCGGTCCCATCTTTTTTTGCACGGTTTGCCATATAGTTGGCTGCGACGATACCGCCTGCCCCCGGCATATTAATAACAATCATTTTAGGTTTCCCTGGGATGTATTTAGGCATGTGCCGTGCTAGGAGGCGACCATAAAAATCGTAACCACCGCCAGGATTAGATCTCACGATCATCTTAATTTTTTTGCCCTTGTAAAAGCCCTGTGCTGTTGCACTTGGGGCATTAACTACTCCCAAACTTGCAAGACCAGCTATTAAACTGGCTGCGACAATTGATACAGAAAATGTTTTCATTAACTAATCTCCCCCAACTTTAATTTTTCTTTTCAACACGACGCTATAGAAGGAAACAGAGTTTATCAATGAAATCATTTTTTATTTACTCCTGTTTCCTTGACAGCGTTTTGGCCAGCAAGTCGTCCGGAGGTGAATGCCCAACCAATATGATGTCCATGACCCTTGAGCATCAAGCCTCCTTGGCCTACCGATCCGGCAGCAAATAGACCGGGAATTGGGGTGTTATTTTCTCCTAACAATCGATGCTCTTGATCAACGGCCAGCCCTCCATCAGTGAGAACGACATAGCTTTTCGCGGGGCCGAGGACGTAGAATGGTGGCTCTGTTATTTTAATTTCATTGGACTGATTATGTTCTTTAATCGCGGTCCCCAAGCTTTCTAATGGCATTTTAAGAGCCTTTGCGAGCGATTCAACTGTGTCGGCCTTGTTAAATATATCGGGTCGGGTTTTCTGAAAGTCCTTGATGTAGGCATATGACACCCCTGGTGCCGTTGCGATAAAGTTTGGCCAACACGAATACTTGTCTGCTATCTTTTGGTCCATGACAACAAACCCGAGTTTTCCTGGTTGAGAGGCTATGGCAAGACCAAGTTTTGTAGGTTCTTCATTTATGCGTTGGCCGAGCTTATTTACGAGGAGTGCTCCATCAATAAATAGGTCGAGTTCTGGGGCCATAGATGTTGTAGTAAAACCCAATACAAAGGGGCGCAATAGTCTGTCAGGTAGGTATTTTAAAGAAAATCGCATTAATTTTGTTATGATCGGCCACGGCGGTAACAGGCGGTCTATGCTTTCTTTCGGTGGGGGAATAAATCTAAGGGTCGGACCTGATAGCACGTCGCCATTTAAAACTCTGGCACCAAGAGGAAATGCCATCTCGTGACCATCCCCCGTAGCCGTTGGGTTCATTGCGTCAACTTTGGCGACTTCTGGTGAAATATATTTAGCCTTTAGTTGTGTATTAGCAGCATAATCGCCGCTAGCGAGGACAACTGCCTTTGCTCTAATATCTATTAACCCAGACGTCATTTCGCAGCGTGCACCGATTACGCGACCATCTTCGATAAGGAATTGTTTTGCTCGGGTCTGGCATTTTATTGTTACGCCCAATTTTTTTGCGTGGTTGCCAAGATGATGTATGTAAGCACGGGAGTTAGGGAGCACGTTGTGCATGCGGGGTTTTCGATGAGGAGGCTCAGGCATCGGCCCATAGAATTCGACACCCATCGACATCAACCAACGAAGGGTATCATTGGCATTATTAACAAATATCCTCCTTAAGATTGGATTGTCGCGTTCGGCTAAAGGCCCAGAGAATTTTGGCATGTCTTCGAAATGCTCATCCGGGGTATCGATTATACCATCAGAGATTTGATGGGGTGTTTGTGTAGCGGAAAAAGATCCAATTGACCAAGCGGTGGTACCTCCAAGTTCTGAGTTTTTTTCAATGAGGAAAACACTAGCGCCGAGGGAACGTGCTTCAATAGCAGAAGCCAGTCCGGCACCACCGCCGCCAATTACCAAAACGTCACAATTGAGAGATTGTTGTTCGGTCACGATGTACACCTGAAAATTACGTTATTTTTTCTTCAGTTTATTTGACAAGCGAGATGGTGCAAGTTTACAAAAATTTTTCTGTAGTGGCCTGTTGGTCTAGGTTAGCGTATGAACTAGCTTTTTTATCTCGACTAGCAAAGGGGTATCCGATGAAGATTGATGTATTTAACCATGTGTTTCCCAATGAATTTTTCGATGCGGCTGAAAAGCTAATGCCTGCTCGCTCGGTAAAACGTTGGAAGGCGATGGAAGAACTCTATGATATGGATGCTCGGATGAGAGTCATCGATAAATTTGACGATTATCAGCAGATCATTTCTATTTCTCAGCCACCACTGGATATGATTGCCGGTCCAAATGATACTCCGGAGTTGGCTCGGGTTGCCAATAATGGCATGGCGCGCATTTGTAGGGAATATCCAGATCGTATGCCATGGTTTATCGCCGCGTTACCTATGAATAATACTGAAGAAGCTATTAATGAAGTTGACCGTGTTTTGGATGTTCATGGAGCAGTTGGTTTTCAAATTCACTCAAATGTTAACGGAAAATCATTAGATTCACCTGAGTTCCGTGACATATTTGCGAAGATTGCGGAGCGGAATAAGTGTGTGTGGCTGCATCCTACCCGACCAGCCAGCCATGCGGACTACTTGACCGAAGATCAATCGCACTACGAGATATTTTGGGGAATTGGATGGGCATATGAAACCACTGCTGCAATGTGTCGTATGGTTTGTTCGGGCATGTTTGATGAAATTCCCAATTTTCATGTTATGGCGCATCATTGGGGTGCATACATCCCACATGCAGAAGGACGTATGCCCCTTTGGGAAGCGAGGAATGCTACATCGACTGCGGACGGCACCTCTTTTGCCGATAATCTCGAAAAGCCAATGCTCGATTATTTTAAGATGTTTTATGGTGATACAGCTATGTTTGGTGCGAAAGCGCAAAGTCAAGCTGGCCTGGACTTCTTCGGCTCGGGCAGCTCATTTTTTGCTACCGATGCACCTTATGACCTTAGCGGCGGTGAAGATAATATTCGTGATACAATCAATGTTATCGAGAGCCTGCACTGTACAACCAGTGACCGCCAAGCAATTTATGAAGATAATACAAGAAAATTTTTACTTAGTAATTAAATGAAAGAAATTACACCAGTTAATCCTCGTGCCCGTTTGGGATTTATTATCCCTTCCTCAAACAGGATGGTGGAGCCACAACTACAAAGATACTGCCCTGCTGATGTGGTCCCACATTTTAACAGGATTGGAATGACTAACCGTCACAAGGCACCGCTCGAAGACCTTTTGCCGAGAATTCTTTTGGCTGCGGAGTTGCTTGGTGACTCAAAATGTGACGTTACCGTACTACAATGCACCGGTACATCTATGTCTGGAGGATTAGACAAAGAGCGAGAGGTGATATCGGCTATTGAGAGAGTGACTGGAAAGCCCGCGGCTTCAACGGCTTCATCGATATTGGATGCTTTTCATGCTTTAGATGTGAACCGTTTGGTTTTTGTGTCCGAAACACCGCAAGAGGGTCACGAAAAAAAATTGGCATTTTTAAAAGAGGCTGGTTTGACCATCATTTCCGACAAGGCAATGGGTCTTGCGGGCAGTGATATTTATTGCAGTACGCCAGCATCATTCTGGTTTGAAAATGTAAAGGCATTACGTAACGATAGGGCGGATGCGTATTTCATTAGCTGCGCGAATATTCATAGCATAGATGTCATAAATGTTCTCGAGGAAGCACTGGACCGACCTATCATTACCAGTAATCAGGCAGCCCTATGGTCTTCCCTTCGGCTCGCGGGTTTAAACGATAATATTTCGTCCCTGGGTAGACTGTTTAATGTAGTCAGGGACCATCTTCGCCAGGCATAACGCCGATGGATTCAAGCGCGTCAGCTACAAAGTTTTCTGCAATCAATTCGTTCCGAGTAACCTTACTCAAGGCTGGATTGAGTTTATAAAATAATGACATTTCGTCATTCCAATGCCCTTGTGTAAGCTCGCCATTGATCGCAAAGCCGAAGGTGTCGTGTTCCTGCTGCCAGATATCACGCACATCTGCTTCAGGAACTGGAACTGTAACGTAATTATCATAAACATTTTTGAAGTTAGAAAAATCGTCGTGCAAGGCTCGCGAGGCCCTAATCATACCTCGGGTTAGTCTATGGAGTTCTTCTTGGTGGCTTCGTTCGTAAGCCTCGGTTGTCCCCAAAACACCATGAGGCTGGATTGGGACTAATTTTTTTAAATCGGCAAATCCTAGGAGCGTGTGCAGGTTGTTACTGGAGTCCTGGTCCAGTGAAATTGCCTCTTCAACCCTGATGAGGGAAACATCAATAGTATCTCCCAAAAGACGGTCAATACGTTCTGGTGGTGGTCCGACTGCTTCCCACCTAATATCTTCTTCCTCAATATTAAGTGCAGCTACAAGTAACCTTGCCATATGATGGCTAAGGGCACCGAAGCCATCCAGGGCCCATGAGCAACCCCTGAGCTGTTGCGGGTCTTTAATTCGACTTTGTGTAACAAGGTTTTGCGCTAAACCGCGGGCCATGGAGACGATGATACGAACTGGTTCTCCTTCTGACCGAAATTTAAGCACTGGTCCAAGCCCGCCGTATGAAACATCGACGACATTATCGAGGACGGCTTGCATGGCGGCAACTCCACCATGCACAGGGGTCCATGTCACATCGAGACCCTCAGACTCCCAGCAGCCAAGAAATGTCGCAGCGGCGCAGGCAAGATCATCCACACCAAAGGTGGGGCCGGAACCCGCTGCAAGTCTTATTGGAAGTCTATCACTCATTGGTTATCCCTCACGGTGCTTTAGTTGTGTCGAGGTGTATATGAATAGGTTCGTCCCCATCTTGTATTTCTCGGCCGAGTAGCTGAACAGCCTTCTCTGCCTCGTCAAGAGTATAGTTGTGTGTACAAAGTTTTCCAAGTTCCTGCCACTTGTCGGTTAGAATTTCGATTGCTCGAGCAGTATCTTCCCAGTCCGAGGACAGTACGCCCAGCATTGATATTTCATTGAAAAGTAATTTATCGCTGTAGAAATTATTAAGGGCATTTTGTGTTTTGACACCAGCAACCACCAAGGTTCCACCCTTTTTTAACATTTCGACGCCCTGGATGAGTGGTTCAGTCGATCCCATTGAAACATCAAGCACAATATCGGCTTTTCGACCGTTGGTAAGTTGATGAACACGGTCAACCGGATCTTCTTTTTCTACATTAATTGTAGCGTCTGCACCCAGCTCTTCAGCAATTTCCAAGCGGTATTCGTCCGCTGCAGTACCCGTTACGATAATTTGGCCGGCGCCCATCTCTTTTGCAACTAAAGTAGCGAGCAAGCCACGCTGCCCGGGGCCCTCAATGACTATGGTTTGTCCCTCTTTCAATTGAGGACGGGCCCATGCCCAGCGGACCGCATTTGATAGGGGGTTATTGAGGCTCATGATATCAGTTGGAATTTGGTCTGGTATTTTGTGCATACGAGTTTTGGGGTGCAAGTAAAGGTGCGACGCATATCCACCCCAAAGATGAGGCTCTGTATTATACCCCATTCTTAGTCCGTAACCCATATTCGCGTCGCAAAAAATTGGCCTTCCATCATGGCAAGCCAAGCATTCGCCGCACGGGATAGAAGTTTCTACTACGACACGGTCCCCTTCCTTAACATTCCATTTCTTTGCAGCATTGCTCCCAACCTTATCAACCCAGCCAAAGATCTCGTGGCCGGGTGTTATAGGTAATGTACCATGGGGCGTTCCGATGAAGTGGCCATCATATTGTTCGTAATCAGTGCCGCATAAGCCAGCAGCTTCGATACGCAAAATTCCCTCATCCGTACCAATATCAGGAATGGGAACTTCGCGAGTTTCGAATTTCCGTTTCTCGACAAGCACTGCCGCATAAGCTGTTTCAGTCATGATTTTAGCTCCGTCCGCCTGAGGCGATTTTGTTGGCTGTGGAATTTGTAAATTTGGCTCTTGTATTTTCCATAAACTCTATACATTCAGGGTCGTAATCATAACGTGGTTGAGGATCTAAGCCCCAATTGTCCCCAATATTTTTTCCTCGAACCAGCATTGCCGTAGCCCCTTCAAATCGGGTCTCCTTCACATGCGGCGCGACGTAATGAATTGAAAAACCGACACGCGGATGGTTGGCGGTATTTGGTCCGGAACCGTGAACCACACTTTCGTGGTGCAGTACAACCTGCCCAGCCTTTACTTCCGCAAACACGGCCTGCTCTTCTGGGACGTCGATGACAGTCTGACCCTGTTGAACCAAATTATCTTTATGCATTCTAATTTCATGTACGGCCGGCGGACCTTTATGCGTGCCCGGGATATACTGAACGCAACCTGACTCAACGGTAGAATCGTTAAAGGCCAGCCATGCCGTCAAAGTTTCAGCTGGTTTTAACCCATAGTAAAAACTGTCTGTATGCCAAGAGACAAATCGGGGATCGTTAGCTTTTTTTGTAAAAAATGAAGCGCCCCAGCAAAGAATATTCGGGCCCAGAATATCCTCTATGGCATCCAGTAATTTCTCATTTTTTACCACGTCGCACAGCCAGGGAAATGGCAAATGGGCTTTGATTCGAAATTTTACTTGTGGTTCATGACCTAATTTCTCTTCCATTGTCGCAAATTTATTATGTAGCTGGTTAGCTTCATCCTGAGCGTAAGCTTCAACAGGGTATAAAAAACCGTTTCGATTAAAATCTTGAACCTGTTTCTCTGTAAGAGCTTTTGACATCTCAGTCACCTGACTTTTATTTAATTACACTCATATTGACCCGAAATGGCAACAATACCAATAGCTCGACTACGAAAGCTGTTTTCGGGTTATAATAGAATAAATAAAGGAGAGGGTAATGGCGAATAAAAAAGCGAGAGCCTTGGGAATTAATCATATTGTCCTTGAAGTAGAAGATCTTGATCAAGCGCTTGAATTTTATGGAAAGTTATTTGAATTCGGCTTAAGAGACAGAAATAAACATAATGCCTTTATCGACCTCGGTGATCAATTTATTCAACTGAGACTTGGTAGAACCCAGGAGCCTGATGGGGCTAGACATTTCGGTTTTGTTGTTGATGACCGTGCCCCTGTTAAGCAGGCTTTAGAAGAAATGGGTGTAGAGATGCTAGAACGCGGTATGAATTTTCGAGATCCCTGGGGAAACCGTGTGGAGATAGTTCCTTATGATGACATTCAATATACTAAGGCACCAAATATTTTACGGGGAATGGGAATTCAATCTTTGGAAAAATCCCAATCCGCGGTGGAAGAGCTCGCCAAGAAGGACATGGCGCCATAGTGTATCCTTTATTAAGGACATCTATTGGCAAATAGATAGTGGCAGCCCATATTTGGATTTAATAATCAGGCCCTTTGAGGAGCCAACTTAATGAGTATGCAAGGTATCATTGATTTTATTCAGGCGGCCAACTCAGTGCTCATTTCACTGATAATTTTTGCATTGGGTGTCGGCATTATTGTCGTATTCGCTCTTTATTTTGTTGATATCACGCAATCAAAGCATGCCTTGCGGCGAAATTTTCCCGTTATCGGTCGTTTTCGCTATTTGTTTGAGTATATGGGTGAGTTTTTCAGGCAATATTTCTTTGCAATGGACCGTGAGGAAATGCCTTTTAACCGAGCCCAAAGATCTTGGGTCTATCGCGCCGCAAAGAATGTCAGCACGCAGCTCTCCTTTGGGTCTACGAGGGATATCACACCAAGCGGCACTATTTTTTTTGCTAACTGTCCCTTTCCAATGTTGGATACCGATGCTGTTAGTTCCAGTGCTGTAACCGTTGGACCATTTTGCAGGAAGCCGTATACCGCAAGTTCATATTTTAATATTTCCGGTATGAGCTTTGGTGCCATTTCCAAACCAGCAATTCGAGCGCTGTCAAATGGGGCAGCCTCTTCCGGATGCTGGCTCAATACGGGCGAGGGTGGTTTATCATCTTATCATTTGGAGGGTGGCTGTGACATTGTTTTTCAAATCGGCACAGCTAACTACGGAGTAAGAGATGGAAATGGAGACCTTTCTGAAAAAAAGTTGGAAGAGGTAGCTGCGAATAACCAGGTCCGTATGGTTGAAATTAAACTTAGCCAAGGCGCAAAGCCTGGAAAAGGCGGGATATTGCCCGGTGAAAAAGTGAATTCGGAAATTGCCAAAATCCGAGGTATTCCTGAGGGAAAGGCTTCAATTAGTCCCAATAGGCATCCCGATATTAATAATGTTGATGAATTGTTAGGGGTGATTGATAGGGTCAGAGTGGTTACCGGAAAACCGGTCGGAATAAAATGCGTTATTGGGGCCTATGATTGGCTTGATGGATTGTTAAATGAAATTAAAAAGCAAGGAGTCGAGAGCGCTCCAGATTTTATAACTGTTGACTCCGGAGACGGGGGCACTGGGGCGGCCCCTATGGCTTTGCTTGATTACGTTGGGCTTCCCATTAAAGAAAGTTTGCCAATGGTGGTTGATACGCTCAATCGACACGGTTTAAAGGATCGTATCAAAGTAATCGCGTCTGGAAAACTCGTAACGCCAGAAGAGGTTGCTTGGGCTTTATGTTGCGGTGCAGATTTTGTCGTGTCTGCACGGGGTTTTATGTTTGCGTTGGGGTGTATTCAAGCTATGCAATGTGACAAGAACACCTGTCCAACTGGAATTACCACTCATAATAAGCGGTTACAGAAAGGTCTTAACTTGGAAGATAAAGCGGGGCGAGTAACAAGCTATGTGAAAACAATGCGGAAAGAAGTCGGAATCATCGCTCATTCCTGTGGTGTTGAGGAACCCCGTCTCTTGCGCCGAGATCATTGCCGTGTGGTTATGCCAAATGGGAAGTCTAAGTCATTGGATGAAGTATTTCCCGAAAATCGTGGCCAACGTCACGTATAGAAGCAGAGGCGGCTATGAGTTTTTCAGTAACACACGATGAGATGGTTGGCCGGGCAAGGGCCCTTGTACCATTTCTTAGGGAAAAGGCTGTAGCGACAGAACTAAATCGTTCAATGCTACCAGAAGTGTATGACAAGTTAGATGAATCTGGTTTGTTGAGAGTTATGCTAGCCCCACTTTTGGGGGGCTTTGGAATGTATTTGCCGACCCATTTAGAAGCAGTCATGGAAACAGCCAGGGGATGTGGATCAACGGCTTGGCTACATAGTCTTATTGGTAATCAAAATTACCTAGTTGGTTGGTATCCAGAGGATGCACAAGATGAGGTACGTAATAATGGTTTACCACTTTTTACCTGTTTAGTAATGGGGGCAACAACTACTGCTGTTAGGACTGAAAATGGAATTGTTCTAACGGGTAAATGGCCATACGTATCAGGTGTTGATCGAGCCAATTGGCTTATGCTTAGCGCTCATGATCCGGATGATCGAAAGCGCAACCTCACCAGCCTAATCCCTAAACGCTCCGTACAAACTATTGATGACTGGGACTGTTTTGGTATGAGGGGAACGGGGAGCAAAACAGTGACCCTTGAAAACGAGTTTGTACCAAACCATCGAGTGCTTTGTTTCCGTGAAGCTGAAGCCGATGGGATCCCTGGCTCATTGGTTAATGATGGGCTTTTATATCAAAACAACCCCACGTCAACAGTATTTGCATTTGTTGTTGCGGCCCCAGCAGTTGGTATAGCGGAAGCTGCTGTTGAAGCCTATCGGAATAGATTGGAAGTTCGTAATAATGCCAGAATGTCTTCGTCCCAATCTGAGTGGGGGTCTTCACAAGCGCGTCTCGGTCGTGCAAGTGCTCAATGCGATATGGCAAGAAATACGGTTCTTGACGGGGCTAACCAGTTAATGGATCAGCTTCATAGTAAGCAGCAGATCTCCACGGAAGATCGAGTACGATACCGGATGTCCATGGTAGAAATTGTGCGTATTTGTAGTGAACTCATTTATGATTTGTTTTGTGATGCTGGGACTGGAGTAATGATGGAAGGTAGTGAACTCCAACGTGCTTTTCGTGACATTCATGTCTTGCGGAGCCATTTTGTAATCCTTCCGGAATTTGCAGCAGAAAATTCGGGTAGGATACAACTTGGTTTACCACCCAAAGGTCCGTTTATATAGAGACTTGTAACTTGTTTTTCATAGGGCCTTGCCGGCCAAATTGTGTATGATTTCTATACATTTGTGTTTTATGGTCGACTTGCTAACCCTTTTCAATAAACTTATGGAAATAAAAAACTTGGATTGATTATGCTTGATTCTGGACAAAGCGTTGAAGTTATACGTGAAGAATTGACCGAGAGAGCACGCTCCATGGTGTCTGTTTTGCGTGAACGTGCGCCGCAATCTGAGAAAAATCGGCGGTTGCCTGACATCACCCATAAAGAATTTTTAGAGGCCGGGTTTTATAAAATGTTTCAGCCGCTTCGTTACGGCGGTTATGAGTTGTGTTGGGATAGTCTTTTGGATGTTGCTGTTGAGTTAGGGCGAGGCTGCGGGTCGAGTTGTTGGGTATTTACTAACCTAACCGGTCAGACATGGATCAATGGGATGAAATGCGAACAGGCTCAGGACGATGTTTGGGCTGACAACCCGGACGCAGTTATTGCTTCATCGTTTCCTGGTAAAGGTGCTACTGTAAAAGCAGTTAATGGCGGTTGGGTCGCAAATGGAACTTGGGGGTTTTCCAGCGGGATAGATTTCGCCGATTGGAGTAACGTCCAGCTTTTTGTTCCCCAAGATAACGCTGCCCCACAACATCAATTTGCCTTGGTACCTAAAACTGATTTTTCTGAAATTGTTGACGACTGGAACCCCAGCGGATTAGCGGCGACTGGGAGCCGGTCTTTTATTCTAGAAGAAGTTTTTATTCCAGAACACCGGGCAATTTCGGCAGCACAAGTTCAGGGGGGTCCTACACCCGGCAGTGAAGTAAACCCTAATCCTCTATATAAAATTCCTCTGTTTGCATTAGGTACGAAGCAGTTTGCATCAACGGCTGTTGGGATTGCACTTGGTGCATTGGATGCCATGTGGGCTGATTTATCCACTCGGAAATCAGTAGCTGGAATAAAGCTTAGTGAACAGGGTACAGTTCAGGCACGTATAGCCGAGGCAAGTACAGAAATTGATGCTGCACGGGCACTACTATTGGAGGATTTTCGGGAAGGTAACCAGGTGGCCGCTGGCGACAAACCGCCGACACAAGAACAGAGGGCGCGGTGGCGCAGAAACAATTCCTTTGCTGGGAAATTATGCGTAAAAGCTGTTGAACGGTTGTTTCCACTCGCTGGTGGACGAGGTTTGGGGTTCGACAGTCTCTACCAAAGGTCCGTGCGGGATGTTCATGCAGCGACCTCTCAGAATAGTATGGCTTGGGATGTCGCAGCAGTAATGTACGCGCAGCAAAGATTCGGAGCAGTTATTTCTGATCCTAGATATTTCCCTGATGCAAAGAAGGATTGAACGGAGATAATTTTACTTTTCTACAAAGGAGACTTTTATGGCAAAACTGAGACACATAGCGATGTCGGTTGATGACCCCGAAAAAACAGCCGACTTTTATTGTGAAGCATTTGATATGGAAAGAGTAGGGACTACTGACTCTCCTCTTGCTAAGGGTTGCTATGTATCAGATGGGGTCATTACCGTCGCACTCCTAAAATATAAAACTGATCATTGGGCTGGTTACGTAGAAGGTGAAGACGAGCGCGGTAAAGATTATGTCGGCCTTCATCATATTGGCTTTTGGGTTGATGATGCGGAAGAGGCGGATAAAAAGATTGAAAAGGCAGGTGGAAAATACTTCATGGGACGACCAGACCAGAAGGCGCCAACTACCTTCTACGAGATTAAGTATCGTGATCCCAATGGAGTGATTTTTGATGTGACGCATTTAGGTTGGGGAGGAGCTACCAAGGATGTCGTTCCTGCCGCAGGGACACCTGAACCCCCATCTCGAGGTCATCCTAAAGATAATTGATTATGGTTCGGTAATGTCGGCCTCAGCCTTTTCGAGGTTGACCTGTATCTCTATCCAGGATTCTTCAGCGTCGGCAAGCGACTTAGCGGCATAGCCGGCCTTTATCTGTAATGATTTAATTGTGTCATTATCTTTCTGTTCATAAAGATCGGGGTCAGCTAAGGCTGCTTGTAATATTTTTACTTCTGACGCTAGTTTTGTGACGGTGTCCTCGGCATGTTTCAGACTTTTTCTCAGGGGTGCCAGCTGATTGCGTTTTTCAGCAGCAAGACGCCGCCGTTCCTTTTTTCCAGTTTCACGTATGGATGGTACTTGTCCTGGTTCTGTTACTTTCCTTTCTGCACCTTTGGTTAAAAAAGTACGATATTCATTTAAATCGCCGTCATACGGTAATACAGTTCCTTGATCGACAAGCCAAAGTCTGTCAGCGGTGAGTTCAATTACATGATGGTCGTGGCTGACAATTATGACAGCACCTTCGAAGGTATTGATCGCTTGAATGAGAGCCTCTCGCGCAATTACATCAAGATGGTTGGTGGGTTCATCAAGTAAAAGAATATGAGGATCGTCACAACTCATCATCGCGAATAACAATCGTGCTTTTTCTCCACCCGATAGGTTCCTAATTGGGGTGTCTGCACGTTCTTGGGTGAATCCAAAACGTCCGAGGTGAGCACGCAGCTTTACTTTGAGATCTTTGGGACGCTTACGAGAAATTTCAATGAGTGGTGTGGCTTCAAAATCTAACTCGTCTGTTTGATGCTGTGCAAAATAACCCACACGAAGCTTCTTAGAGTGAACAATATGTCCAGATATTGCGTCAAGGCGTCCCGCAAGAAGCTTTATCAGGGTTGACTTCCCATTACCATTTGCACCGATTAGCGCGATTCTATCCTCAATGTCGAGGCGAAATGAAACTTGGTTTAGGATAGCCTTGCCATCATATCCGATCGAGGCGTTGTCTATACTGTAAAGGGGCGGTGCTAGTGGTTTTGGATTTGGGAATTCGAAAGAAACCAGACCGTCCTGTTGCCGTTCCGGTAAAGGTTCCATACGCTCGAGCATTTTCAGACGGGATTGCGCTTGTTTTGCTTTGCTCGCTTTATATCGGAAACGATCTATAAATTTTTGTATGTGAACACGTTGTTTTTCTTGCCTTGCCCGTTCCGATTCTATTCGCTGAATTTGTGCGCGAAAGTTAGTTTCAAAACGGTCATAGCCTCCTGTATAAAGCCTCAGCTTGGCATTATCGAGATGTAAAATTTGATTCACAACGCGGTTTAATAGACCACGGTCGTGGCTTACAACAAGGATTGTTCCTTGGTACCGCCTTAAATAGTCCTCAAGCCATAAACTAGCTTCAAGGTCGAGGTGGTTAGTGGGTTCGTCAAGAAGTAATAAATCTGGTTTGGTGAATAATAGTCCGGCAAGTGCGACGCGCATTCGCCAGCCTCCTGAAAACTCTTTGCATGGTCGTTGCATTTCTGACTCTGAAAAACCAAGGCCTGCTAAAATACGAGCAGCTCGTGAATGAGCGCGGTGCGCCTCCTTTTCATTCAGTCTGGAGTGAATTTCTGCTATCCGGTTCGGGTCAGTGGAGGTCTCAGACTCGCTGTTCAGTCGGATCAACTCCTTATCAGTAGCCTTTACGGTATCAATAAGGTTAAGGGAACTTTCTGGAGCTTCCTGCTTTGTAACACCTATTTTCCAGCGCTGCGGATAGTTAATGGAACCAGTGTCAGGAATTAAATTTCCTATAATCAAATTTAGGAGTGTTGTTTTTCCGGTGCCATTGCGTCCAACAAACCCAACGCGATGGCCTTCATTGATAGCCGTCTCAGCATTTTCAAAGAGTGTCCGGGGCCCAATTCGGTATGTAAGCCCTTCAATACGAAGCATTTTTCATAGAAACTAATCTGTTAGGTACAGGGCATGATAGAAAAATTGGCCTATTTTTCAGGCGGCAAAATCTCGATGGTACAGACCTCTTCGACCAGATGCCCACGTCCAATATCCTCAAGATGCATTCGCTTTTGGGCATTCGAAAGGACTTTTCCTAGTCCCATATTCATCATAAGGACAATAGACCTATCGCCCATATCCAGCCAATAGCTTCGCCTTACCAACTTACCATCAGCATCCCGGGCAAATGGATTATCCGGTTCCGTTCCCATATCCGGTTCATAGAACTTAGCCATATTCTTTTTTCAAAAATTACAGAGAGTCCTAAATTGCCCAGCTTTTTAGAGATTCGCAAGGGTTCTATTTCCCTGGTCATAAATTTTAAGTTAACTTCTCTCCAAATAGCTTTTAAAGGACTTATTTATGAATTGGTTAGAAAGGCGGAAACACTTCCGAGAAATTATTGAAGGGGATCGTTGTGTATACCCTGGTTCTGTATTTGACCCTATTTCAGCCCGGATAGCCGAAGAGCTAGGGTTTGAGGTAGGAATGTTTGCGGGATCTGTTGCTTCTATGACAGTCCTTGGTTCACCGGATCTGATTGTTCTCACCTTATCTGAATTTGCGGATCAAGCGTATCGAATTTGCCGAGCTGGTAATTTAGCTCTTCTCGTTGATGCGGATAATGGTTATGGCAATGCTTTAAACGTTCGAAGGACCGTTGAAGAACTTGAAACAGCTGGAGTAGCTGCTTTAACGATTGAAGACACCGAGCTACCACAAGGTTTTGGAACGGTAGGTGGTGCCAAGCTGATATCTATAGAAGAGGGTGTCGGGAAAATGAAGGCCGCGCTCGATGGCAGACAAGACCCCAACCTAGTCGTTGCGGGGCGGACAAGTGCAATGAGTATTAGTGGGCCAGAAGATACAGTAGCGAGAATTAAAGCTTATGAAGCGGTTGGAGTTGATGCTATTTTTCTTTCAGGTATATCCAGTCCTGAACAACTCGAAATAGTTGCAGATACTGTTAAGATTCCAATTTTTTTGGGTGGTGCTGGATCGGGACTAGGTAATATTGACGCTCTTAGTGATGCAGGAGTGAGAATATGCCTGCAAGGTCATCAGCCGTTTCAGGCATCTGTCAAGGCGACCTACGACACTCTTAAGGCTCTTCGTGAGGGTTCAAACCCCTCTGAACTGACGACGCCCGCAAAGAAGGATATGCTAGATAGACTTACTCGCGCTGATGATCACAAGCGCTACATGCAGGAGTGGCTTGGTGGAGAAATGGATGAACGCGATTAAAAGTAGAATAAATTTCACCCTTTAAGTTTTATTCGATGAATTGTTAAAAGAAATTTACAATTTAATACAAACATTGCTTATTTCTGTATAAAATTCCAAAGAATAGTTTCCACCTTCGCGCCCTATGCCTGACTGTTTTGATCCCCCAAATGGCGTTCTTAGGTCCCGAAGAAACCAACTATTAATCCAGCAAATTCCCACTTCCATTTGCGGCGCTACCCGATGAGCGCGAGTAAGGTCTTCGGTCCATATTGAGCAAGCTAAGCCGTAGGGTGTATCATTTGCCATCGCGATTACTTCATCTTCACTATCAAATGGAGTTATGTGACAGCAGGGTCCAAATATTTCTTCCCGAACGACTGCTGATTCTTCGGGTAGTCCCGTCCAGATTGTTGGCTCAATCCATGATCCTTCACTCAAACCATCCACCTCTGGAACGCCACCACCCGTGATTATGTTAGCCCCTTCCTTGGCGGCCATTTTATAGTAGGTAAGAACTTTTTCTTGGTGTTCTTTACTGATGAGGGGTCCAAGGGACGTATCTTCATCTTGGGGAGGACCGCAGACTAAACTTTCTGCTCCTTCTTTTAGGAGATTTATGAATTTTTCAAAGATTGGTCTTTCTACGTAAACTCTTTCCGTGCCAAGGCATACTTGGCCGCAATTTGCAAACGCCGACCGAACTGTGCCTTCGATTGCTTTGTCTATATCGCAGTCTGCAAAAACAATCGCTGGATTTTTTCCACCCAGCTCAAATGATACGTCCCTTACACCAATGGCAGCATTTTGGAGGATACTTTCGCCAGTACGAGTTTCGCCCGTAAAGGTAATGGCATCAACATCTGGATGTTTCGTTAAAAATTCGCCGGTGGAACCTGGTCCCGTCCCTTGAACGACATTGTATACCCCATTTGGTACGCCAACATTGTTCATTACCTCCCCCAGTAAGGCAGCGGTGGATGGAGTTTCTTCGGATGGCTTAACTACCACAGTATTTCCACAAGCAAGAGCAGGAGCGAGCTTTACCGCTGTTAA
>CAZCKO010000019.1:0-21771 GCA_964499275.1 uncultured Rhodospirillaceae bacterium | reverse complement strand
ACAAGCGAGCGCAGGCCCGGCTTTCCATGTCATCAATAATAATGGGAGGTTCCAAGGACAAATTATGCCAATGACGCCCTTAGGCTTACTTACCGTATAGTTTAGTGCCCCGGTTCCATCTGGTGTCGGCATTCTGAAACATTCATCGTGATGATTACGCATAATGTCTGCAAAAATTTCAAAGTTTGCGGCGCCTCTCGGAATGTCTAGGTGTGACGCGAGACTGACAGGCTTCCCGGTATCCGCAACTTCTGCTTCCAGAAAGTCATTAAAACGCTCTTGTATTCCCCCAACAATCGCAGTTACTAGAGCGAGCCTTTCTGCCAATGGCATAGTTCCCCAAGAGCCATTAAGTGCGGCTTTGGCTGCTTTAACGGCATCATCGACATCTGATTCACTGGCCTCATTTACCACCGATATTACGGCCCCGTTTACAGGGTTAATATTCTGGAATGAATTTTGTGAACGTCCAATTCGATATTCGCCATTTATGAAATTCATTGAGATATGATTGTTGGACAAATCAGTCGTCACCACTTCGTTTCTCCATTTTATTAACTTGCTCTCAGAACTTAGTCTAAAAGCAATTGCTTTATTTCACTTCAATAAAATAAGCTCCCGCATCGTCACGTTTTAAAATATCGGCTTCCCGTAACTCTCCCCAGGCGCGCAAAAACTCCTGCCATGGTATATCAATGTGTTTATCCACCACGTCATGGAATTGTTGAGCGTCTACTTCCAATGCTGATTTAATGGTTTGAGCTAAAGGGCTCATTCAAAATCCTCCACTTTAAAACGGTCTCTCCCGTAGCTTTTAATACGACGATAAAGAATTTTGGGTACACCCTCAGGGATAGTTGCATCTATACCGAGTTTGGCGGTTGTCGGTAGACCGCCCTTGCCCAGTAACCAAGACTTCACGCTTGGATCGATGTGTTTTGCTCGAGCCCCTTTAAGAATGATGGCATCCTGATCTGCTTGTACGCGGAATGCAATTGCCCAATCAAGCTCGTCGGGGTCATAGATATCAATATCGTCATCGGTTACAACGACAAATTTTACTTCAGCGACAGATAGAAGCGCTGTTACAGCATTTTTGCCTTCACCGGGGCGTTTTTTAATTGAAGCAATAAGCGACCAGTATCCACAGCTACCGACTGGTGCTCTGATATCCACCGGTTGAACGCTTGCAATTCTTAAAGCTTGAAGACCTGCGGCTTCCGTTACAGGGGCAGCCAGCCAGTCGTTTTCCCATGGCATTTGTAGCATATAAAAAATTGGGTTTCGGCGATGTGTGATGCACTTAATACGGAAAATTGGGTTCCATTTAACGTCGCCCGAAATTTGGCTGAATTCTCCAAATGGCCCTTCGTCGGCTGTCCAACCAATGGGCAGGAGTTCTCCTTCCAGGACAATTTCTGCATCTGCGGGTACTTCGAGATCTAGAGTTTTACATTTGACCATTTCAAGTGCTTGTCCACGCAGGCCACCAGCGAGTGCAAGTTCGTCGGCATCAATGGGCGCTTTATAGGATGCGGCTAACATATCGAGAGGATGGACACCCACGGCAATAGCAATTGGTAGGGGTTCCCCTTTATCCAAGGCTCTTTGATAGTAAAACCGCATATCAGAGGGAGATACCAAATCAATTCCGGTTTCTTTTGGTGTTCGGTACATAAGTCGGTAGCAGCCAACGTTTGATCCATGCTCGGGATCTTTAGAAATAGCAAAAGTACCAGAAATATATGGGCCACCATCAAATAGGTGCATCATCGGGAGAGGAATGGTTGTTAAGTCAACATCATCGCCTTCCATTACCACTTCCTGACATGGCGCTGATTTAACTGTAATAGGTTCGATGGGTTTTGTAGATCTAGCCTCAAATTCAAATGCAACACGATTTTCATTACAACCCATTGCGATAGCGAGCCGTTTCCGAGTTGAAACTAATGCAGTGGCAACCCGCCAACCAGGGTAGCCAATAATGTCTTCAAAAATTGTAGCTTCTTCGACTTGGTCACCAAGCGAGGATAATTGTCGGCAATCGACCGGCTTTCTAATGTGTTTTAATTGGCCTGCATCCTTTAGATCATCTAAGAAACTCCGAAAACCCTTTTCGCTCATGATATGTTCCTATGGAATTTATCTATAAAACTATCTTAGAGATCTCATTCGAGTCTAGCGGCAGCGCTGTAAAAACATTATCTTATATTAGATTTAGAGTCAGGGAGATATATCATGTGGTTTTCTTCACAAAATTTGGAATTGCCATCTGTTGAAGATGCGCTTCCCGGCCGGGATAGAGGGACGGAGGTAGCAGATAAGCATTTTGTAAATAGTAATACGCTTGAACCTCCGTTTCCTGATGATATGCAGCAGATAATTTTCGCCCTGGGTTGTTTTTGGGGTGCTGAACGATTGTTTTGGCAACTACGAGGCGTTTACACAACTGCTGTAGGGTATATTGCTGGGCATACGAAAAATCCGACTTATGAAGAAGTTTGCTCTGGTCGAACAGGTCATACGGAAGCAGTACTAGTGGTTTTTGATCCAAAAGAAGTTGGTTTAGAAGTTCTTCTGAAGACATTTTGGGAAGGACACAACCCAACACAAGGGATGCGGCAAGGTAATGATGTCGGTACTCAATACCGTTCAGGGATTTATATTTCTTCCGAATCCCAACGCCAACCAGTAGAAAAATCTTTTCAAGAATTTGGTGAGCTACTATTGGCGGCGGGTCATGGCGGCATAACGACAGAGATAAAGAATGGTTCAGTTTTTTATTATGCTGAAGACTACCACCAACAATATCTTGCTAAGAACCCTGGTGGGTATTGCGGTCTAGGAGGTACGGGCGTGGTTTATCCAAATTCAGTATCAGTCGACTAGCTTAGAGACCTATCTAATCTGGATTCCTAGACCAAAATTGTTTTGAACGCCCCCTGTTGTAATCATCAATTTAATATTGCTTGAAACAAAAGCTTAAACCACATTGCTATTATAATAGCTACGACGCATCTGTTAAACCATTTCGGACTTATATAGGGAGTGGTCCACATCCCCAATTGGGTAAATACTATCGTTGGAATGAGAGCCCAAAATCCCTGTATTATACGTTCTTCTGTATAAAGTCCCAAACCACCCACTGCAAATACATGCGTACCTGAAATAACAAGAAACATGAGAGAAACCGCAAATACGTATGTTTTACTGTGTAAGCGATAGGAATGTATCCAGCTTGCAATAACAGGACCTGCTATTCCCGTTGCCCCTTGGCACATGCCTGCAATTAGGGCCAAAGCTGGGGCAGTGTTTCTGGCCACTTTCCCCTTCAACTGAAAATCTGGCTTTAAAGCTAAAAGAATTAAATATAAACCCAGCCAGGCTATAAGTAGCCAGAGTAATGCCAAGTCTGAAAGTGATGCTAAAACAAGGGCACCAGTGGCTGTCCCCAATCCCGCTGCAATTAAAGACACTTTCAAATGAGGAACTTCGGTTGTCATTTTCCGATAGCGCCAACAAATCCAGATATTACTTGCTGCCACTGGGATCGTTAATACGACAATTGCATGTTCGGCTCCAAGAAAAGCCGCTAGAGTTGGAACTGCGATCGTAGGTAACCCAATACCAACGGCACCCTTGAAGTATGACCCGAGGGCAATGGCAGTTAGGACGATGGTCAGCGCTTCGTAACTCATTGAAACATCTATAATTGTTTAGATAGGTTTATGGTAGGGTCAATCAAGTAAAACAGTCGATAGGCAAATAGAGGCAAGAGAATAGGCCTAAGTTGTTTAAGACATCAAGTTAAGGTTGGCTCGATAATTTACCGATCTTGTTAGATTTTAGGGACACTGATACCATTTTTCCTAAAATTGTCTGATACCACGGGAGGGTGTGCCGGGTGAATTTATCCAAATAAACCAAGAAACAGGAAGGCCGAAACGGATGACACTAATTTTGTCTAATGAGGATATCGAACAAGTACTTGAAATGGATGAGCTCGTGCCGGTGCTGGAAGAGGCATATATAGAGCTTGTGGAAGGACGCGGCGGCAATCGAAGGCGTTCAGATATTGTGACACCTACTACTCTACGTGAAGATGGTTTATACGCCTTGAAATCAATGGATGGTGTCATTCCAAAACTAGGCGTTGGAGCAATAAGACTCAACTCGGATATACTTACCTTTCCAACAACCGGAAACGAGATGAGACGGGTGAAGGTGCCTGCGGCTCCAAATAATCGTTATGTGGGGTTAGTCTTATTATTTAGTACTCATAATGGTGAACCGCTTATGATCTGTCCGGACGGAGTGATGCAGCGAATGCGTGTCGGCGCCACTAATGGTATTGCAGCAAAATATATGGCCAGAGAGGATGCAGATACTTTGGCCGTGCTTGGTTCCGGATGGCAAGCCGGCGCTGCAGTACTCGCGCATGCCACGGTACGTAACCTCAAAGATGTTAGAGTTTACAGCCCAAATTCGGAAAATCGAGAGGCATTTGCCTTAGAAATGTCAGAAGCTCTCGATATGGATGTGAGAACCTTCAAAACTGGCGAAGAAGCTTGCAGGGGAGCACAAATGGTTGCTTGTGCCACAAACGCTGTAATGCCGGTATTTCTTCATGATTGGTTAGAACCCGGTATGCATATTGGTACAGTTCGTCCCGGGGCGACTGAAGTCGAAAAGGCCGCATGGTCGGATATAGAGATTTTCGTACTATTAGATCACGATGATAACGCGGAGATGATTTATACTCATGGAGTTCAGGTGGGAGAAGATAAGGTTGGGTCTTATGGTGTAGAGCAGAATGAATGGCATAACTCATTACCATCATTGCCACAAATTATTAATGGCGACCGTGAAGGAAGGATTAATAATGATCAATGTTCTTGCTTTCTAAACAATCTTGGCATGGGTTACCAATTCGCTGCTACGGGGTACATTGTTTATAATAAGGCTAAAGAATTGGGGCTCGGTACTGAATTGCCAACAGATATGTTTACGGAGACTGTTCACCCTTGACTATTTTTGACAGATACCATTAGACCTTTTAGAAGCTCTCGAATTTCAACCGGCATCTCTGTTGATCTTCTTTTTGAGAGGTCAAAAAAAACCTCAATTGCTTCTTGAATTGCAATATCTTCGCCCGTTTCTGCGTTTTTCATAATCTGCGTGTAAGTTAAGCTTTTATTTCCTAAACGGGTAAAGCCGCTTTTAATAACAATAAGTTCCCCTGCATTTGCTTCATGAATAAAGTCATTTGTCGTTTTGGCGACGACGACACCTATACCATATTTTTTCATTACGGCTTCTGCACCATCTATGTGGTTCCAGATATGAAATCCGGCATCATCAAAAAAGTGTGCATAAAATCTCACGTTCATATGCCCTAAATGATCGCAATACCAAGGGTGGATGACGGCACGGTGAGTTTCCATCCATTGGGTCATTAGATATCCTTTTATGTGTTAAGTTGATTACTAGCATAGGACAGCGTGACAATTGAGGAAATGGAGTTAACATAAATTAAATGAAAGCAGCAGTTATAGAGCGGCAGGGTGGGGTGGATAATATTGTCTACCGCGACTGGCCAGACCCAAAACCGGGACCACTAGATGTTATTGTAAAGGTAAAAGCATGTGGACTGAACCATCTCGATATCTTTGTACGAAAGGGAATGCCAGGGTTCCCAGTTCCAATGCCTTTTATTTCTGGAGGTGATATTGCAGGAATTATTTCGGAAATTGGTACAGAGGTAAGTGGCTGGACACTGGGGGATCGGGTTACCCTAAATCCTGATACTCACGAGGGGATGATTGGAGAGCAGTTGATCGGAGGACTTGCAGAATTAGTAAGAGTTCCCGCACAAAACCTCGTGAAACTTCCAGAACAATTATCCTTTGAAATAGGCGCTGCGGTTCCAATTGCCTATGGGACAGCAAATAGAATGTTGTTTAATCGTGGACGCCTTAAAGCAGGTGAAAAAATGCTTGTGTTAGGGGCGAGTGGCGGTGTCGGGATCGCTTGCGTTCAATTTGGTAAGATGGTTGGTGCTACAGTTATCGCAGCGGCAGGAAACGCGAAAAAATGTAGTCAGCTTAACAAGATTGGAGCAGATTATACGATAGACTACTCTAAAGAAGATTTTAGTAAGGCAACTTGGAAGATTTCAGAAAAAAAGGGCGTCGACGTCGTTGTGAACTTTACGGGAGGGGATACATGGGCGCCCTCTCTCCGTGCAGTAAAACCCGGAGGTCGCGTCTTGACCTGCGGCGCTACAGCAGGCCATTCACCCGAAACGGATTTACGCTACATTTGGGTTCGCGAGCTTGATATTTTGGGGTCGAATAGCTACAGCCAAATAGATGTAGAGCAATCGGTACAGTACGCGTCTGAAGGAAAAATTGCACCAGTGGTTAGTAAGGTCTTGCCATTGGCAAAAGCTGCTGAGGCAGAAAGTTTAATAGAAAATAGAGACTTTTTTGGGAAAATAATTCTCCGCCCTTAAGCGTTAATCTAAGTCTATAGCATTATCGATATATAATTTAGCAGCCTGACGATCGACCTTGCCTGTTCCCCCTATTGGGAGTTTATCGGTAATAATAACGTGACGAGGGTGGGCGTAAGCAGGTCCGTATTTTATGGTAAAGTCTTTTATAGAATCTTCGTCAGCATTTGCCTCGGATCGCAAAGTTACCAATGCCGCTGGTGCGAGCCCCTTAATCTCATGTTTGATAGGCATAACAACAGCGTCAATAATATCTGGATGCTGCACTAATAAAAGTTCCACTTCTTTAGGATAAATATTTTCTCCACCACATGAAAATTGATCATCTATTCTACCCATGAAATAAAAAAACCCATCCTCGTCTTTTCTGAAGATGTCACCGGTATGAAGCCAACCATCCGTTAACCTTTCTTTATTCATGTCTGGGCGATTATTGTATGCATAAAGGACAGCAGGGGATTTTACCCATAACTCACCTTGGTTTTCCGTTGCAAATTTATCGTTTTTAACAAGTTTTACGGAAACGCCAGGGGCTGGGACACCACAACTACCACGGGGACTAGACATACTATCTAAAGGACTACGTAAAGGACCTCCTCCCTCCGTTAGGCCATAGGCCTCTTCTACATTTGAACGAAATGCTGTTTCAACCGCACCTAACAAATCTGCGCCTACTATAGCTGATCCCATTTCTAGGCATTGCAAACGTGGAAATTGGAGTTTTTTTAGTAGCTCTTTTTCAGCCAACATCATTCGATACATGGCTGGGACTCCACCAGTCTCGGTACATTCATAATCAGCTAGGGCGTTAAGCATCATCTTTGGTTCAAAATACGGCAGAATTACCACAGATCCACCAACAAAAAGTTTTGGTTTTATTGAAACTCTCATCGCATTTTTGTGAAAAAGGGGACCCGCAACTAATGATCGATCAGTAGGTTTGGATGGCCAGTATTTCTGAGCGCTTTTAATTGCCCACAACATTCCTTCATGTGTAAGTAGTACCCCTTTGGGAAGTCCGGTAGAGCCAGACGTGTATGGAAGAAATGCGATTTCCCCATGTTTAACAGAAGCGGGATTAAAATCAATTTCACGAAAACTTTCTAACGCTTCTTCATAGTTGGTCCAACCAGGAGGGCTAGGATCTAGTGATATCAAATTATCTAGTTTCTTTTTTTCGATAACATCTACTAAGTTTTCATTACAATTGGGTTCGATAACTGCAGCACTGCAGGCCGAGTCCTCTATAATAAAATCAATAATTTTAGCGCCTAATTTTATATTAAGCGGAATAGGAACGACACCGGCTCTCATCGCTCCAAAAAAAATTTCGATAAATTCGTGACGATTACCCATACCAAGTAATATTCTTTGACCTGGTTTTATTCCGAAATTAGACAACATCGATGCAACATTGGACATGCGCTTAGAAAGCGTATTATGTGTTATTTTTCTATTCTCTTTTCGCGAAAGATCGATAACAGCTATGTTGTCTGGGTAGGCATTTGCAGCAACAAAATTGAAATAGCCAAGATTGGTTTTTCTAAAGTCCATTAGGAAATCCTACAACTTGAAAAATATGTTTAGGTTCTCCTTTTTGAAAGAAAAACTTTAGACATTTAAATTGAACCAACCAGGAAAAGTGGGTCTAACCTTTGTTTGTCCCACTATAAGCTCTTCTTTTTTTTCTAAGGTTTGCAAAAGTTTTTCAATACGAAACATTACTATACCCTTATCATTCTCTTTTGCGAACACTTGGCCAACGGGCTTGTCCTGGATGGAAATAGTGGTACCTGCCTTAAGTGATGCACCCTCAAAAGAAACTGGGACAAGTCGTTTTTTGACTAGATTGCGTACTTTCATACGTGAGGTAACTTCTTGACCTACATAGCACCCTTTTTTGAAAGAAATGGCATTTAGCTCACTAAAACCAAGCTCCAATGGAAAAGCACCTCTGAGAAACTCGACATTTATATCGCCTGGAATTCCCAAGGTAATTTGTAATTCGTTGTAGCTCTCGTAATTTTTTTCGGTAAACCCTTTGTCATTTAGAAGCTCGATAGCAGATTCTGTTTTAACGACAGCTCTTGCACCCAATTGATTTAGACGTGGGTCCAAAAATACTGTGCCTGTAACGGGTAATTCGGGATTAATGAGACCTTTTTCAGCATGCATTATTGCTACGACACCCGGTCCGGTAAGAGAAAATACAGAATACGCGTCACCAACCTTAGTAATTTCCAAATTGGCTCGGAGGCGATACATATTTAGCTTTTTTTCAAGGGAATCAATTTGATTTATTGGGCAGTCAATATAAATATTGCCATCTATCTCAAATATGAAGAAGTCATGTAGGTATTTCCCTTGGGGTGTTAAAATAGCAGAGTATAATGCAATTTTGTCATTCAGTTTTTCCAGATCATTCGTGACGATTCCCTGCAGGAAAGCCAAGCTGTCAGTGCCGGTAATTGACAGAATACCCCTGTCTATCAAAGTTGTGTAATAAACGTCATTCATTTCTGCATTTGCTGTGTGTAAATAGTTTAATTATCTAAACGAAAAATTTAGATCTTATGGTGTTACTAGTGTAGTTACTTAGCAAGTGTTGAACATACGCATTAGACCTTTATTTAGCTTTTATTATTAAAATAAATGCTTTGGAGGCCAATAGTTTAATTTATGAAGATACTTTTTATTACATCCACCCGAATTGGAGATGCTGTTCTTTCAACAGCATTACTTGACCATTTAATTTCAAAGTATCCATCGGCTTCAATTACAGTTGCTTGCGGGCCCCTTCCTTCCCCTTTATTTGCGTCCATACCTCGCGTAGAACGCGTCATAAAGATAGACAAAAAACCATTTTCAGGCCATTGGATTTCACTTTGGTTGGAAACAGTGACCACTTCTTGGGATTTAGTTGTGGATTTACGTTCGTCGGCGCTAGCCTTGGCCTTGAGATCTAAAAGTCGAAAAATTTTGAGATCAAAAACAAATAGCCATAATCTTCACCGAGTAGCCGAACTAGGAAATTTGTTTGAACTCAATCCCCCACCGTCCCCTAAGCTTTGGGTTTCAAATTCAATGGACGAAAAGGTAGAAACATTATTATCCGCGGGACCGCCGATAATTGGTTTGGGCGTAACAGCCAATTGGCTGCCAAAGGTATGGCCTTCCGAAAACTTTGTTTCTTTAATTCGCCGTCTAACCAAAACTGGCCAAATTTTTTCTGACAGGCGCGTAGCCGTTTTTGGAACAAAGGAAGAGCGGGATATTGCCGATCCGGTGCTTAGTAGTCTTGCAGGTATTGAATGTGTTGACTTGGTTGGTAAAGCCTCAATTTATACTGTAGCTGCCTGTCTGAAAAAGTGCAGTATCTTTATTGGTAACGACTCTGGGCTCATGCATATGGCTGCAGCGTTGGGTGTGCCTACGGTGGGTTTGTTTGGGCCTAGCCGGGCTAAGCGCTACGGCCCTTGGGGAAAACATTGCATTTCAGTGGTGTCCTCAGAGAGTTATGATTCTCTCGTTGGCGGAGATGATTTTGATCATCGCAACTCGGAAAATCTAATGAAAGGGATCTCCGTAGATGCAGTCGAAAGCGCAACTCTAAAACTTTACAAAAACATAATTGGTGACAGCTATGGCTGACATTGTAATGGCGGATGATGGCATAAGCTTTGATGGAAACTCTCTTGAGCGAGGTCCGTTGGGGGGGGCGGAAACTGCATTTGTGTCCCTAGCTACTTCTTTGGCAAAGCGCGGTAACAATGTTTCTGTCATTAATAATTGTTCCCGACCTATGAAAAAAGATGGCGTTAACTGGGCTCCGATAAGTAACGGCGTTCCAGAACGTTGTGATCTATATATCGCCAACAGGAGTGACAAATTATTGTCGCTTGCGGCTCAAGCCCGGACCGTTATTTTTTGGATACACAATCCAGCAAAGTATTTACTAAAATTTCGATATTTAAGTAAAATTTGGCGACGAAAGCCCATAATTATTTTCTCTGGTAGTTACCACGCAAAAAGTTATCCAAAATGGGCTCCCGATGGTGGTCGTGAAATTATTCCTTACGGCATTTCCGATGACTTTGATAATGTTAGTCAACAGAGTACTGCCCCAAAACCGATGGCAATTTTTACTTCAAACCCATTACGGGGTTTATCGTGGTTGCTCGATATATGGAGCGATAGTATCAGTACCAAAATGCCAAATGCCGAGTTACATATTTATTCAGGGGCACTGACATATGGCGAACTTGGCTCATCTCAGAAAGACCAAATGCAATTAGTATTAGATAAGGCGATAGCTCTCAGTTCTAACAATGTCTATTTGCATAATCCGGTTCCCAAAAAAAGATTGGTAGAAGTCTTGAAACAATCACGGGTTTTGCTCTATCGGGGCGACCCCGGTGAAACATTTTGTCTAGCTGTTGGAGAGGCACAGGCAGCCGGAGTACCAGCAGTTGTTCAGGATATAGGCTGTGTGGCGGAACGAGTTATCGATGGTAAAACAGGTTTCGTAGCCAAGGATGATATAGAGTTTGCCGACGCGGCCTTAAATCTATTGAAAAATGATAATCTGTGGCGCCAAAAACATGTGGAGACTTTGAATGTACAGGGAAATTGGGGCTGGAATGAAGCGGCAGCAGAATTTGAAAGACTGATAAACTAATGCGAATTCTTCATCTTATGGCGGGTGCTAAAGTGGGAGGCGCGGAAACATTTTTTAGCCGGCTTATTGTAGGTTTAGAAAAAACCGATATAGATCAACGCGTGATATTGAGGCCTTCAAAACCTAGAGAGACAATGTTTAAAAACTCGTCGGTAGTGTTTCGCACTGCAAGGTTTGGTGGCGTATTGGATTTTGAAACCCGGCGACGACTAAAGCGAGAACTAAAGTCATTTTCGCCGGATATCGTTATTAGCTGGATGAATAGGCCAACAAAATTTGTCCCAAAGAATAAAAAAAATGAAAAAAGGACATTTATTCACCTGGGTTCTCCTCGTGGTTATTATTCGCCTAAATATTATCGCGATTGTGATCATTTAGTTGTAACAACCAAGGACTTAGCAAAATTTTATATAAATGAAAGCAGGTTACCAGGGGATATCTCTATCATTCCTAATTTTGTGCCCGATTTCGTGACTGAACCGGTTCCGCGCAGCAAATATGATACTCCAGAAGATGTGCCCTTGCTTTTGGCTCTTGGTAGACTTCATGTTAATAAGGGTTTTGACCTATTGCTTAAGGCTATGCAGGATCTTCCCGACCATTTTCTTTGGATAGGCGGAGAAGGGCCGTTAGAGAATGAACTTAAGGGTATGGCCAAAGAATTTGGTGTTTCCCATAGAGTTAGGTTCCTCGGCTGGGTTTCTGATGCTGGTCCGTTGTATTCAGCCGCTGATGTTTTCGTATGTTCCTCGCGCCATGAACCATTTGGAAATATTATAATCGAATCCTGGGTACATTCGACTGCTATCGTTGCTATGGCTAGTGAAGGGCCAGGGTCGATTATTGAGCATGGAAAAACTGGATTAATAGTCCCTAATGAAGACCCCGCTGCTCTAGCAAAGGCGATTAAAGAGCTTAATCTGAAACCGCAGTACTGCGGAAAACTTGCAGTGGAAGGACGTAATCAATACCAAGAGGCTTATACCGAGGAGCGGGTTGTTGGCCAGTACCTTGACCTGTTTGAAAGGCTAAAGAACTGATGTGCGGTATTAACGGCATCATGACATCCTCCGGAGCTCCGCCTGATCGGGATGCTATAATAGCAATGCAAAATTCTTTGGTGCATCGAGGGCCTGACGGTTCAGGTATCTATTTTAACAGTAATGTTGGTATGGCTCACCGCCGCCTTGCGATTATTGATTTGGAAACAGGCAATCAGCCATTTTCTTTAACGAATGGTACTACGCTAATAGCGAATGCAGAAATTTATAATTATATCGAGCTTAAAGCCGAGTTGTCGGACGTTGATTTTAAAACAACTTCGGATTGCGAGGTACCGTTACATCTCTATGCAAAATTTGGTGAAAAATTTGCCGATTATTTGCGAGGAATGTATGCGATAGCCATTCACGATCCCATCACCCGTCGTCTCGTATTATCTCGTGACCCTTTTGGCATAAAACCACTTTATTATGCGGTTGGACCATTTGGTTTTGCATTTGCTTCAGAGCCACAAGCATTTTTATCGTCTGGTTTGATTTCTGCAAAGATTAGGAAAACCGCCGCTGAAGAACTGTTACAGCTACAATTCTCTACAGGCCGTGAAACAGTCCTGTCAAAAATATTTAGGGTGTTACCTGGTGAAACACTGATTATTGAAGCCGGAAGAGTTTCAAGAACATTTCGGCGTGAGGCCTTGCCCCCTGGCCCCCCGCAAGACATTGATGAAGGGGTTGCTTTAGATCGTGTAGGGCAAGCGTTGGTTGATAGTGTTGATGTTCATCAACGGAGTGATGTTCCTTATGGCATGTTTCTTTCAGGTGGTATCGATTCTTCAGCCATTCTCGCTGCAATGGCTAGGTTAAATGATCAACCAGTTCACGCGTTCACAGTGGGTTTTTCTGATACTAGGGCTGTGGACGAACGTGAGCATGCAGCCATAGTAGCAAAATCGCTAGGAGCCGAACATATAGAAATTGATTTCACTGAAGAAGATTTTTGGCACACTGTTCCTTTGGTGGCCCGGGTGATGGATGATCCAGTAGCCGACTATGCGGAACTACCGACATATAAATTGGGAGCAATTGCTGGCCAACAATTGAAGGTAATTTTGTGTGGCGAAGGTGGTGATGAATTATTTGGTGGTTATAGCCGTTATCGATCTGCAATTCGGCCTTGGTGGGGCCACCGCAGGGCAATGCGCTCGCGGGGGGCTTTAGAGGGTATGAATATACTTCGCGCAAACTCTAGGGATTGGAGGAATGGTATTGCAGCAAACGAAAAACATATATCTTCAGAAGAAAGAAGTGCATTACAAAACGTACAAGCGAATGATTTTGCCGAATGGCTACCTCATGATTTACTTCTAAAGCTGGATAGGTGTTTAATGGCGCACGGTGTTGAGGGGCGAACCCCGATGTTAGATCCCGTGATAGCTAAAGCTGTTTTTCGTTTGCCGGATTCTTTAAAAATCAAGGGACGGGCAGGGAAATGGATTTTAAGAAAATGGGTCTCTGATTTTGCCCCAGCGGCAAGGCCCTTCTCAAAAAAAAGAGGGTTCACCGTACCGGTTGGTGAATGGATATTGCGGAAAGGCGCAGTTCTAGGTCCATTGGTCGCCAAGCAAACTGGTATAATAGAACTTTGTAACCCCCATAAAGTTGAATCTATTTTCAAAAGTAAAAACAATCGTGCTGGTTTTGCGGCTTGGGTCCTACTGTTCTATGCGGTTTGGCACCAGCTGCACGTTGAGGGGTATTCTCTCGATGGCGATGTTTTTTCTATACTAGGTGATGGATGATTTGGTTAGTTATTAAATGATGTTTTGTTCGGTAACCTGATATTCAAAACGCATTAGACCTATCATGTTAAAACATGGTGCAAATAAAATGGCGCTTATAAATGGTTCTTTACATAGCTGATAAATGAAAATTTTTTTTTTAACTGTGCTTTTATTATCTTTTCCACCCATTTCGTTAGATGCGGTAGCGCCTAAAAACTATGGGGAATTTATTGGTTGGTACGAAAGGGCTGCAAACGCGGGATCAATGCAAACACAATACCTACTTGGTTATATGTATAAAAACGGTGAGGGGCGCACAAAGGATATAAAGGCCGCACAAAAGTGGTTTGGGAAAGCTGCACAAAGTGGTCACGCCTTGTCTCAGTTGGAGCTTGCCAAAATATTGTTAAAGGATAGTGCTGTTGAAGGTAATTTAAGATTAGCGCTGAAATGGTTTAGGAAGGCGTCCGACGGAAATATCGCGGAAGCTACTTTTCACCTTGCGAGGTTTTACGAGCGCGGCTTAATTGTAAAAACGAATGAATCCAAATCACTAGAATTATATAAAAAAGCCGCCATTTCGGGCATTAGCGTTGCCCAGTTTAATTTAGGTTTGTTGATGGCAACTTCTAAAGAACTCGATCGCGATAAACTTATTAGTTCTTGGGCTTGGTTGTCGCTTGCACTAGAGAATGGAGTTCTCAATTCAGAAAAAGCGTTGGCCAAGGTTACCAAAACCCTTTCACCTATTGAACTGGATAAAGGAATACGACTATTGGAACAAATTCGAAAATTAACCAATGAATAATTTTATGGTTTCTTAACTCTCTGGTTCACTAATTTTTATCAAAGAAGTGAGAATATTTTGTTTAGGACCATTTTCTGAACCCGGGCATAAAATTTTTGGATTTGAACTGGTAGCGGGCCTACTTAATGGGTAAAACTACTACTGTTATGGCAGATAATTGGCGGTCTTGACTTCTCTGAAGAATATCTTCAGCTTTTTGTAAAACTATTGTTCGATAAAAAGGGATTGGAGAAAATAATGGGGGACTTACCTGCAATGAGTTTTGGCCATCTTGGTATTGATGTAATTAATGTTGATGAAATGGTCGAATTCTACACCAAAGTGCTTGGATTTAAAGTCACTGATCGTGGCCGGGGTGGAGGTGGAAAAGGACCTGAATTGGTCTTTCTTAGCCGTAACCCAGAAGAACATCACCAAATAGTTATGGCGGGAACAAGGAATGATGGGGATCGTACAACCATCAACCAGATTTCTTTTCGAGTGAATGAACTTTCTGAAGTTCGTAAGGCGTATGATAAGGTCGTGGAAAGTGGTGTAGAGGGAATAGAGCCTGTAGATCATGGGGCAGCTCTTTCAGTCTATTTTCCTGACCCGGAAGGCAATCGAATTGAGGTTTATATGGCCACTCCATGGTATATCGCACAACCACATCGCGAAGTAATTGATTTCAGCAAATCTGACGAAGAGGTATTAAAGAGCTGCGAAGAAAAATGTTTTGCGGATCCCACTTATCAGCCTATGGATGAGTGGAAAAAAGAGTTTGCTGCGAAAAACATTTAATATTGTTTTATATTGCTACGTTAAAAATAGCTTCCTCGTATTCTTTAAGTATTGTCTCTATCAATTTCACAGCAGGTATTCCACGGCTGAGACTTGCAGCTTGCCCACACCACATAGACATATAATCGGTGTCATTTTCCTTGGAAGCAGCTTTTCGAAGAGAACTAGTTAAGATATTCTGTAGCGGAAAGGGCAGGGTATACGCGCCCGATTTTTCCATTTCATCAATATAATTGTTGCGTAGTCCTCGGGCTGGTCGACCCGAAAACGTTTGAGTTACAATAGTGTTATCGTCAATTACGTCGAGTAATGCCTGTTTGTAGCGGCTATTCACTCCAGCTTCTGGGCATGTTAGGAATGCTGTGCCCATTTGTACCCCAACAGCACCAAGCGTCATTGCTGCAGCCATACTAGAGCCATTCATGATACCTCCAGCTGCAATAATCGGCGTAGAGGTGGTTTGTTTGAGTTGTGCAAGCAGGCTCATTGTTCCGGTCATCGAATTACGCCAGTCGCCAACCCAGGTACCCCGATGCCCCCCTGCCTCTGAACCTTGGGCTATAATAAAATCAACCCCTAGATTCTCTGCCTGTTTTGCTTCCTTGACGGAAGTTTCAGATACGGTAGTCAAAATACCCACAGCCTTCAGGGCTTCGATATCTGATTTCAAGGGAACCCCTAAATGAAACGAACACAACTTAGTACCGCTTTCAATTACGGCCTTTATTTGCTCATCAAAATTTGGCATGGTGTTGGCTATACTTACCGGTGGTTTAATATCAAATAGGTCATAATATTTCGATATTGCACTAGTCGCCCTAGTTAGATCTTGCTCGGTATAGGTAGGATTATGCGGTATGAATAAGTTGATTCCAAAACCCTTATTCGTGCTGTTTTGTACTTTGTATGCCATGTCTTTTATTTCTTTGCCTTTAAGATAGGCGGCGCCAAACTGGCCAAAACCTCCAGCATCTGACACGGCGGAGACAAGTTCAGGCGTCGTTGGACCACCTGCCATTGGAGCGAGCAATATTGGAAATTTCATGCCAAGAGCCTGGGTGAGGACGTTTGAAAAGTTGGTCACGAGTCAAACAAAGGCAAGATTTAGATAACATTTCATGGTAATTATTGCCGGCCGCGGTCATATAATGGCATTATAAGTAGATCATTCTTATTTACAAAACCGGTTACAATTCTAACCCGTTCGTCGAGCATATCCCTGTTCATTGCATTTCGTCTCAATAACGTTATACGTTGCTCCCATTGGCTTCTTTGACTTTTAGAAAGTTTATATTCTATATCCGATGAAGCAATTTGTTGTCGAATTTGAAGCCAAGCCAGCAAGCCTCGATCGCCTTGTACCGCGTGCATTAAGAAATAAAGGAACAATAGTGCCCCTAAAATTGATCCTGTTATATGACGTCCACGTCGTCGAATTTCTAAAATTACCGACATGAAAGAATCGAATCACACACCCATTGATGGGGTCAAGGAAAAACTTTTAAAAAGTATTAAAAAACCGGTACTTATAACTAACTGTTGCAAAAAAGACTCAGTATTGATTAATAAGTCCATAAAAAATGGAAATACTTAGGCATCCATCCAGGTCATATTGAAGTAAGATTTTATTTTAATAAAAGTACTATTCTTTGTCCCATAGGTTCCGTTTTCTGTGCCATTCTTCTATACCTTCGTCTGGGTACATATCAAATGTCGTCTCGTCCTCGGGAATGTCTACCCAATTTTCTCTATACTTCACCATTATGTGCCTAAACTTTGTCGGTAAGGGTAGTGCTGTATCAATGGCGGAGGCGAAGGGATAAATCCATTGGCTATGGTTTTGATTAAAGTTCCATAACATCGAGCCGCATTCACTACAGAAACTTCTGCGTGAATAGCCAAGCCCATCTTGATCATAAATATTCCGATCGTTTTTAGCAGACCGATATACTTTAATAGCGTCTTCTCCTTCAATTTTTATAGACCGAGCATCGGCCATGATATTAACAGCGTATCCGCCCCCGCCATTTAATTTACGACAGATTGAGCAATAACAGCGGTTAAATGGAAATGGAGATTTGGATACGCAGCTGAACTTTACTTTGCCGCAGTGGCAAGACCCTTCGAGATGCATTTATTTTAACCTCAATTGTTATAAATAATTTAAAAGCATTTACCAAAATTAACTTAACTAAAAGTCGTTAGATTATTCAATCAACTTAAAGAATGTGGATATTCAAATTTCGTTAAAATTACCGAACATAAATAGAACAAATTTCTCTAAGTAAATGAAAAATAAGCAAAAAAAAATTTACTTGCAAAAAAGAACAAAACAGGTACATATATAAGAAATAATGGACTTCACATTGAACGAATCTGATGTTTATGGAATAAGGAGATTATAATGGCAGACCCCGCTTTAACGCTTGTGGATAAGGATGACATGGATAAATCGAAGGCACTTGAATCTGCTTTGCAACAAATAGAACGGTCTTACGGTAAAGGTTCTATTATGAAACTTGGCGAAGGCCAGGTGGTTGAAACAGAGGCTATATCTACTGGTTCGCTTGGATTAGATATTGCACTTGGTATTGGTGGCTTGCCGAAAGGCCGTGTAATTGAAATTTATGGCCCAGAATCCTCTGGGAAAACGACCCTTGCGTTGCATTGTGTTGCTGAAGCTCAAAAGAGTGGTGGACAATGTGCATTTATTGATGCCGAGCATGCGTTGGATCCCGTTTATGCACAAAAACTTGGGGTGCAAATTGATGAATTATTAATTTCTCAACCAGATGCGGGTGAACAAGCACTGGAAATTGCTGACACGTTAGTTCGATCTGGCGCAATTGATGTGATTGTAATTGACTCGGTTGCAGCTTTGGTTCCAAAGGCAGAACTAGAAGGTGAAATGGGTGATGCACATGTTGGTCTACAAGCCCGTCTAATGAGTCAGGCACTTCGAAAATTAACGGGGTCAATTTCTCGTTCACATTGTATGATTATATTTATAAATCAAATACGTATGAAGATTGGTGTGATGTTTGGTAATCCAGAAACCACGTCTGGAGGAAATGCTCTTAAGTTTTATTCATCGGTAAGGCTAGATATTCGCAGGATAGGCGCAATTAAGGATCGAGAGGAAATTGTTGGAAATCAAACCAGGGTTAAAGTTGTAAAAAATAAAGTGGCACCTCCTTTTAAGATGACAGAATTCGATATCATGTACGGAGAGGGAATTTCTAAAATGGGTGAACTAATTGACCTTGGTGTGAAGGCTGGAATTGTCGAAAAATCGGGAGCATGGTTTTCCTACGATAGTCAGCGTATAGGGCAAGGGAGAGAAAATTCTAAACAGTTCTTACGAGAAAACCCGGAGATGGCAGAATTAATAGAACGAAAAATTAGAGAAAGCGCTGGTTTAATTGCAGAGGCTGCATTGAAAGAAGCGCCGTCATCAGAAAACAGTGAAGCGAGTGATATCTAGTTTTGGGAGAGGTATTGTTCCGACTTAAATTTGGGTAATGATGTTTGTGTCGAGCATTAATATTATAACACGGTCCAAATGTTTTTTGTCTCCGGGTTGTCGTATCCTATTAGGTAGATTGTGGCTTATTATGGACAGCGCGCGTTTGCGTCGTTAATACTCATCTTTCTTAATGCCTCACGGCGTTTTTATTGGTGGCAAAAAAGATGATAACCAACGATGTGAGAACAGCATTTTTAGATTATTTCGAGAAAAATGATCATCAAGTTGTGCAGTCATCGCCTTTGGTGCCACAAAATGACCCTTCACTCCTTTTCACAAATGCTGGAATGGTCCAGTTTAAAAACGTGTTCACTGGTCTAGAGAAGCGCAGCTATTCCACAGCAGTTAGCTCTCAAAAATGTGTTCGTGCTGGTGGTAAACATAATGATTTAGAAAATGTTGGTTATACTGCTCGCCACCATACATTTTTCGAAATGTTAGGTAATTTTTCTTTCGGCGAATATTTTAAAGGTTGTGCAATTGAATTAGCCTGGAAGTTAATTACCGATGAATTTGGGATTGATAAAAATAGGCTTCTTGTAACTGTATACCATGAAGATGATGAGGCCTATCAGATATGGAAAAAAGTCGCCGGACTTTCGGAAGACCAAATCATTCGTATAACTACGAATGATAATTTTTGGGCGATGGGTGATACCGGACCGTGTGGACCATGTTCAGAAATATTTTATGATCACGGAGACCATATTCCTGGCGGACCGCCCGGGACTCCAGATGAAGATGGAGATAGATTCATCGAAATTTGGAATCTTGTTTTTATGCAATTCGATCAGGTTTCATTAGACGATCGTCGAAATCTACCTAAGCCGAGTATTGATACAGGTATGGGTTTGGAACGAATTGCTGCGTTATTACAGGGTTCTTATGACAATTATGATATCGATACCTTTCGGCATTTGATTGAAGCATCAGGCTCAGCAGCTCAGGTTGACCCTTATGGGCCACATAATACCTCTAACCGTGTGATTGCGGATCACCTTAGGGCCAGTGCTTTTTTGATTGCCGATGGTGTATTACCTTCAAATGAAGGACGCGGTTATGTTCTGCGACGGATTATGCGTCGTGGGATGCGGCACGCTCATATAATGGGCTGCCATGATCCGTTAATGCATCGGTTGGTACCATCACTGATTGGGCAAATGGGATTGGCTTATCCCGAACTTATTCGTGCAGAGTCACTGATCACAGAGACCCTGGAACTCGAGGAAAAGCGTTTTAAAAACACCCTTGATAGGGGGTTGAAACTTTTAAAAGAAGAAACAAATAAACTTGGTAATCGGGAACCCCTGCCAGGTGAAATAGCTTTTCGTTTATATGATACCTTCGGGTTTCCTCTAGATCTTACACAGGACGCCTTAAAGGCTGAAGAACGGTCCGTTGATATTCATGGGTTTGAAACTGCGATGCAAAACCAACGTGAGCTGGCCCGGCGGGCTTGGGCCGGTTCTGGTGAAATATCTGACGAAACGATTTGGTTTGATATCAGGGAGTCTCTCGGTGCAACAGAATTTCTTGGATACCAAAGCGATAGTGGAGAAGGCAAAGTTTTAGCAATCGTGAAAGATGGATCTCGTATCGAGGAAGCGGGGGTCGGTAACAAAATTTCTGTTGTTGTCAATCAAACCCCCTTTTACGCAGAGTCTGGTGGACAAGTCGGAGATACCGGAGTTTGGAAGATAGCTGGCGGCGGTATTTTGGAAGTCAGCGATACGAAAAAGAAAGTGGGAGACCTTCATGTACATGTTGGAGAATTGAAAGCCGGCTCTATCACTGTGAATGACTTTGTAGAAATGCAGGTTGACTTGAAGCGTCGATCTGGTCTTCGTGGCAATCATTCTGCCACTCACCTTTTGCACTCGGTATTACGTCGCCGGTTGGGGGAACACGTGACACAAAAAGGTTCATTAGTGGCCCCCGACCGACTCCGGTTTGATATTAGTCATTCGAGGCCAATCTCAGCAGATGAAATATTGGTAATTATGTATGACGTAAACCAACAAATTCGGAGTAACTCTGAAGTAGTAACACGCTCCATGACGCCAGATGAGGCTATAAGAATGGGAGCCATGGCTTTATTTGGGGAGAAATATGGTGATGAGGTCCGTGTAGTCACAATAGGCGACGACGAAGAGGCCCCTTATTCAATTGAACTTTGCGGTGGAACCCATGTTAACCGTACTGGCGATATTGGTTTGTTTCGAATTGTTTCTGAGAGCGCAGTGTCAGCTGGTGTTCGAAGAATTGAGGCGGTCACTGGTTTAGCGGCGTTAGAGCAGGTTGATAATGCACAAACCCAACTACAAGAAGTAGCAGTACTTTTAAATGTATCGACCGATCAAGTCATCAACCGAATAACTAATTTGCAATCAGAACGAAAGAAATTAGAAAAAGACCTTTCTGAAGTGCGGCGTAGACTTGCCACTGGTAGTAACGGCAACAATGTTGACGGTGTCAAAAATATCTCCGGGACTTCCTTTGTAGGTCGTGTGGTAGAAGGCGTCCCAGCCCGTGAACTAAAGGGACTAGTAGATGACCTTAAAATTCAGATCGGTTCAGGTGTCGTCGCGATTTGTGGGGTTGATGAAGAAAAGGCTTCCCTTGTGGTTGGTGTAACCGAAGATATTTCAGAAAAGTTTGATGCGGTGCTTCTTGTACGTAAGGG
>CAZCKO010000018.1:40431-42465 GCA_964499275.1 uncultured Rhodospirillaceae bacterium | reverse complement strand
CCTTAATGCATTGCCGAGCCGCCATCAACTACCAAGCTTTGCCCGGTTATGAAGTCGCTTTCAGCAGAGGCAAGAAATAGGCATGCCCCAACAAGATCTTCCGGTGTTTCAATTCGTTTAAGGGCCCTTGTTTTAACAGTGCCGTCCATACTCGTACCCAGCTCTGTATCGCGTTTAAGAACATTTTCACTGGCAGTTGCCCCCGGAGCTATGGCGTTAACACAAATATTATCACCCCCGATCTCTCGTGCTAGTGATCGGGTAATCCCAACTACGGCCGCTTTTGATGCGTCGTAATGGAGAAAATGTGTGGAGCCCTTAAAGGCGCGACCAGAAGAAATGTTAATTATCTTCCCATATTGGTGTTTGCGCATCTCTGGAACTGCCTCTTTGCACATAATCCAGACGCCTTTGATATTTACAGCGCTCACCCGATCCCAATCGTCAACGGTAATTTCATCAAATTTAGCGCGATCAACCATTGTAAAGATGGCTGCATTATTAACTAAAATATCCAAACGCCCAAAAGCCTCAACAGTCTTCTTTACGGCGACGCGTGCGGATACCTCATCGGAAACATCACAGGGCGCATCGATTGAATCGCCGCCTGCTTGCTTAATGATATCAACAACAGTTTGACCTGAGTCGAGGTCTGAAATTGTTACCTTAGCCCCTTCTCGTGCCAATCCCTTAGCAAATTCTGCACCTATTCCCTGTGCTGCACCCGTAACGAGTGCGACGCGTCCTTCAAGCCGTCCCATGAGAGTTCTCCCTTTTCTTTTTGGTCACCGGCCCCCGGTGTACCCTCTCCAAGTGTACGCACCTCTGTATTCATCTTCAAATCGCCACGCCGTTTTTGTGCGATAATCTCTCCGGTTTGCCAGTAGTCTCCCCTTACTGCCCTCTGAGCCATGGTCTCTAGGCTTTCATTCCACTCGCCCATATCGTAACCATACCAAGGCCGCTGCGGTTTTAACTTTGGTAGACCAAGCTCATACCATATGCTGGCCGCTCCCTCCATATACTCACGTTTAGGAAGCGAAACTGGCGGGTAGGTTTCTTTCAATGTCGCATCAACAAGTACCGCGGAATCATTCGAGTCTTGGAGACTTCGTGGCCCGTGTCCTTCGTCTTTATTTTTTAAAATTTCAACATCGCGGTGCGGTTTACAACGATAAGACATCGCCCAAAACACCGCATTCGTATCATCCGGGTCAATGTCCTCATTTACTGCTATGACCCATTTACCCTCGGCCCTCCTTAACGAGGCAATTCCGTATAAAGCGCGCCAAATTTCAGTCCGAGGCATATCCCGGTCAACCACGGCTATAATTAACTTGTGGAGGGATGTCAGGGGCTCATGTGTACACACATGCTTAATTCCCTTAATCCCAAGATGATCACGTAAGTGTTCAATCTGGGCCGCCTCATAAGCCGGTCTCTTAATCGCTGAACTTTCTGACGGCGTCACCTGGCTTACCCAGGATACCATCACGGCATCCTTACGCCGGGTAACCGCAGTCACGTCCATAAAACCATTGTACTCTTGTAAATTGACGTGACCATGACTTTCTCCAAATGGAGCCTCTGGTTCAAGCAGATCAGTGGAGATGTAACCTTCAATTACGATCTCAGCCTCAGCAGGAACCAAAATATCAACGGTTTTAGCCTTTACAACATTGAGTGGCTTACCACAAAGGCCTCCAGACACCTGAAGCTCATCATATTTTTCAGGCACTTTTTGCACCGCGGTAAAAGAAACGATGGGAGGGGCACCAATTACAATGGCACACGGCATAGGCTTCCCAAGTTTTTTCCATTCCTCCCAATGCATGTACCCCCCGGTACGCAGCTCAATTGACGGATTGAACCCAACACGGTTAGGCGCTTTAACCATTGCACGGTAATTCCCCATATTCTGAATACCGTTGGTCGGATCCTTGGTAATAAAATGGGAGGCTGCAAAATACGGTGCGTTATCCCATCCTGGTGATGAAATTGGGACAGGAATTTGATCAACACCAAAACCATTCA
>CAZCKO010000018.1:0-40331 GCA_964499275.1 uncultured Rhodospirillaceae bacterium | reverse complement strand
TCAACTTCGAACAAGAGGCCTGCTTCCCTTAACGCAGTAATATGTTCGTGAAGATCTACATAACCACGGTCAGCGGCAGTTTGTTCCCGGATAGATTTAGCCATTCTTCAATTCCTTACTGCAGAGGTGGGGCAAAATAATAGATTTAGCGTGACGGAGAACTTATTTTTGGCTCCAATGCAAGTCAATACGGCACCGTATGGTCAAGCCGTCATAACCAAAATAATTATACGCCCCTCAAGGAAAGGCGTTGATAAAATTTATTCCTCAGCTCCCCAAAATTCCCCCGGAATTGGAATAGTCTCTATGCGACCATTTTCTTTACTGTCACTGTTTAACGGCTTCCCGTAGATATTATAACGTGGATGTTCGGCTGTAGGGTCCGTCTTGGCACCCACACGCAACAGTATAAGGGGTTCATCGCCAACAGCTTCAAATCTATAATAACTACCCGAAGGTAGCATCACCCCCTCGTAGGTATTGCAAACCCTTTCCTCGCCTCTCGGGCCATAAAAACAGGCTTTACCTTTTAGAACCAAATGAAAGTGATCTTGATCAGTATGGTTGTGCAAACCGTTCTCCCCTCCAGAGGCATAGACCTTTAGGTTGGCCCACATATTCCCAGTATCAGCAACAACCTGATTGCTGCGGCCCTGCTTAAGTAATTGGGCCCTTAACTTAAAGAACTCCGCCGGTGGCGCCTTTTCAACATTGGCCTCTCTCAACCTGCTCATTTCTTCAGTCTCACCTTCCACTCTACCCTTGTCTACGATATCTAATGGCATAAAAGCCTCCGTTGCCCTGTGTAAGTTACAGCCCTCATCAATATTATTTGATCACTTAATAGATTAATACCAAATACAGTTTGTATCTTAAACCAAAAGCGGGGAATTAGGATATCAACATTTCGTGCTTACGCCGTGCTCTGGACAGGCGGTCACTTTTGTCAAGGCTACCAGAATGTAAAAATTCCGCGCTGATGACAGCCATATAAACTTCCGCCCTAGTTTCTGCAGTATCACGGTCATGACCTAGACCCAAAAACTGATCAACTAAAAATTTTTGGCGAAGGGCATCTGCTTTTTCAATTTTAACTGCTACGTCAGGATTTCGTTGTCCCCATAAACGCAAAGCAGCGGCCTGGCCCCTTGTCCCACGCTCGATACCCCGTTCAATCACCTTCCATATAAGTTCACCGGGTTCTTCTGGAGCGGGACAATAGGCGGGATAAATCTCCTCCCTCATTCCAAGCCAACGTTCTAATAGTGCATCTATAAGAAGTTGACGGTTCTTGAAGTGCCAGTAAAAACTTCCTTTTGTTACATTTAATTGACGTGCTAATTGCTCAATTCGAATACCTTCAACGCCTGATACGCCTAATACATGCCATGCAGTATCAATCCAGTCTTCGCGGCTTTTGCTCAAGCTCCACCTTCATCTATTCTTTTTCAAAAGGATTTCCTGACACATCACGAATAGAGGTATTAGGAGAAACGTCATTACGACGAAGTTGTGCGCTTCTCCGGCCATTTTCCAGGTATTGACCTTCAGCCGCCCTTTTTGCCATGCCATCCCACTGTTCATTCCAATCACCAAGAGAATAACCGTGCCAGGGACTTTCAGGCTTTAACGGGGGTAAATTAAGTTTTTCCCAAAGAGCCTTTGCGTCTTCCATATATTCTTTCTTGGGAAGCGCTATGGGGGGCATATCTGACTTTAATGTCGCGTCAATCAACATGGTTGCCTCTTCCCGGCCCATACGCAGATCACTTTTTGGCCCGTGCCCCTTATCTCGATGCGGCAGGATCGCCACATCCAAGGCTGGATTGGCACGATAAGCAAGGGCCCAAAAAACAGCGTCGCCTTCATCAGGGTCAATATCTTCATTCACCGCAATGATATATTTTCCAACCGCTGAGTTCAGAACCGAAGCCCCATAAAGAGCCCGCCAAATTTCTGTCGTTGGAACACCTCTCTCAAATACAATGAATAGCACGCGCCGTATATTTGTAAGTGGCTCATGCATTGACACCCGTTTAATCCCTTTAATACCCAGGTGGTCGGTTAAATGGTTATACCATACCGGCTCCCAAGCGACCCGTTTTATCACGCTGGATTCTGATGGTGTCACCTGTGAAATTATTGATGCTATGACCGCATTCTTGCGATGCGTGATTGCCGTAATCTCCATTATGTTATTGTAATCTTCCAGCGCGATATGGCCGTGGCTCTCACCAAACGGTGCCTCTGGCTCAAGATACTCTGGGTCAATATATCCCTCTACGACGATTTCCGCTTCGGCAGGGACCATCAAATCGACTGTTTTGGCCTTTACCATATTTATGGGGCTGCCAACCAGCCCCCCTGCTACCGCTACTTCATCCACGCCCAGCTGCAGTTTCTGAGGAGCACAATAACAAACACTGGGCGGCCCACCCAACATGATGGCCATCGGCATTTTTTCGCCACGCTTCTTATAATCTAGCCAATGCAAATGCCCCTCTGCGCCACCCGACCGTACTGACATACGCACGGCCATTCTTGTTGAACTCTTTAGTCCAGCACGATAGGTGCCCATATTTTGTACGCCTGTCTCGAGATTACGACTGATACAGCCGGTAGCTGTAAAATAGGGCGCACTGTCAAATCCTGGGGTTGAAATTGGAATAGGTAATTGATCCAGTCCCTTGCCGTCACCCTCTAGATCTGCATCAATCACCACTTCATGACATGGGGCATCACTAATCTCTTGGGGTGAAATGGGGTTAGCAATAGCGTTACTCCAAACTTTACCTATCTCATCAACATCTGCGCCTATTCCTATACTGTATATGGCTCGATTAGCCGAAAGTGCCCCAACGGCGACTGGCAGCCCATAACTTTGGCCACGAGAACAAGTAATATTATTGAAAAAGAATGCTTTACGATCAGTTTCTGCGATCCCACCACGAAACTGCCAACGCACCAACGGATGCATCTCGGTATCTTTATTGACAGGTTGATCAATAGTTGTGAGAAGCCCGGCCTCGTCAAGTCGTTTTAAATGATCTTGAAAGTCTGGATACCCCTTTCCATCAAACGATTTTTGATCACCGGCCATATTTTATTTCTCCCCCAAAAAATTTATTATCCCAAGCTATTTAATGGGGAGCACACCCCATACGTTAACGTATGGTTTAAAAACCTATATTCCACAGCGGGGGTTGGCAATGAATATACGAAATAAGGTTCTAGCAGTCATAAAAGATGAGATTTTTAGTCTCTTACACCTAAACCTGCTGCCTCTTTGCCCGCTATCCGGCCCGTCACAAAACATTCTGCTATGTTACCACCTGCAAGATAGAGGTGACCGAATGAGCTACCCATTTCGCCTGCCGCATATAAACGAGGAATAGCGTTGCCATTAACGTCAATGATACGCTGCTTGGCGTCATGGACTGGGCCACCTTGCGTGTTTGATAAAACTGGCCAGACCTGACCTCCGTAAAATGGCGGCCTTTGAATTTTCATCATGGTTCCAGCGGGTCGGCCAAACTCAACATCAGCCTTGGATATACACATCTCGTTCCAGCGTTCCATAGTTGCTTCGACCCTATTACCATCCAAGCCAAACATATCGGCCAATTCCCCTACGGTGTCAGCCTTCTTTATAATACCTTCTTCTATTTCTTTGCTGTTATCCTGACTCCAGACATAGGTCATATCCTGTTCGTTGTACGCGGGGTTTCCCATTGGGAAACGACGACGCCCTAATTCATCGTAAATCAAGAGAGAGGGAATACGTGGAAAACTCTGTGTAACGGGATCATAATACTCCATCGGACGCCAACCGGTATCCTGAACGTAAGGCGGAAACTCATTCATATAACGCTCGCCGGATTGATCCACAATGATCCATGGCGCCTGAACGACCGCCCTATTTTCCATACCCGGAATCCAATCGGGAAATCTTTTCACCCGAATTCCATAGGGAAACTCTTCCTTGTCCGGGTGTAAGAAACCATACGAGCCATGAAAGTGCCACATATGCCAGAGGTCCGCGCCAAGCGACTGCGCCATTTGAATTCCATCGCCAGTATTACCGCCATTGGCCGCCGTCGTCACAGGCATAATTTGCCAATACTGCTTCTGCATCTCTTCATTAGCTTCAAAACCACCACTCGCAAGAATAACACCCTTGCGGGTTCGGATACGTTTTTCTCCATTGGGTGTATCAACAACAATTCCAATCACTTCACGATCGGCATTAGATATTAGTTTTTTGGCGGGCGTATTACATCGTACCTCGATACCCCGTTCTGCGACATTTTTTTGTAAAACATAAAATACCAGGGGGCCACCGGGTCGCCCCTTCACTTGCGGATAAACCGTCGAAGCATCAACATTTGGAATAGCCGTGATTTGAGTATAATAAAATGAATCCTCTCCTGGGAACGGATAATTTCCACCTCGTTCACGGATCATAAATTCTGCCCCTGTAAGTTCTGAAAGCTTACGGGCATAGGGCTCATTATCTTTCATCCCATCTGCCAGAGCCCGTAACACAGGATCAGGCGTTCGACCTGCATTGGTGTGTTTTAAATAAGTAAAGGCACCATCAGGATCATTGGTAGAACAAATAGCTCCGTGCGAACAAATAGAAATACCGCCTGGATCCGGCATTTTTTCAATCAATAGCACCTTAGCGCCGGCATCGTGAGCTTCAATCGCAGACACCCCACCTGCAAAGCCAAAACCGACGACCACTAAATCAAATTCTTCATCGAACGACTGTCCGTCAGCACTCTTTATTTTAGCGGCCATAAAAATTCACTCCGCAATAACGTTTGATGTACAAATTATAGTATAAGAATTGAAGCCCGCAAACGTGGAAACATCTTTGTATTTCCGGTACCGAGCAAACTTTGGTTGTAGGTAACAAAGAAAAAACGCCGGCCCTTAGAGACCGGCGTTCAATCCTAAATTCGGACAACCTCTAAAAGAGATTAGCCCAGTTAATTGTCCTCAGCACTGGCCAGATATCTCCAACTACTGTCTGCGGCCATGGAATGATCAGGATGTGATGGAACAACACATAACAGAACACCCAAAGTGAGACACCTATACCCAAAGTAACTGTCCAGCTGGCTTTACCCCAAAAGCGCATATACCCGACAAGAAACAGGAACATGGAGACCATCAAACCTACAATTGAAGCCATGAGAAAGAAGCCACCACACCAACCAAAGTACGCAAATGCCCTGCGGGTAATTGTCGCCTTATCAAGGTCACCGAAGTCAACAACGATATCAAAATGTACATCACTTTCATCTGCGCTTTGAGTAATTTCCTTACCATCTGCTCCCTTGGTTGTTACGGTCTTCACGCCCTTTTGATAAAAGAGCTTAGCAAACAAAAAGAAAGCTAAAACTATCAGCGCTAAATAACCAATAACACTTGGCACAAGTCGTGCGCCAAACTCCCAGGTAGAAGCGATTGACAGCTCTACGACAAAGAGCAGGAAGATACCGGCTCCAAAGGCAAAATCAAGATCAAGGCCGCGCTTACTAAAAGCAAATGTTGAAATTTGTTCCGTAGTTTTGCCGGCCGCCTTATCCTTGCGTCTCTGACGCGAGTCGCGGATATATGGGCTCATAATACCCCAAAAGGTAATGACAAACATGATGACCACCACTGGGAATTCAGTGATGTCGTAAGTCCATTGCGCACCATACCGTTCTACTGAAATAAACATGTAGCGCTCAACCAGCCCACCCAAAACAAAACCTAAAACCAATGGAGGCCTCGGCCAACGCAAGCGTTTCATAATAAAACCAAGGAGACCGAACCCGAGTAAAGCCCAAATATCACCCCACTGACGGGATCCCTGGAAGGCACCTACAAATACCACTGCCAAAACGATTGGTACTAAAATACCGGGTCGTATAAGCGCTAACTTCGCTAGCTGGCTGGCAAAGGTAAAACATATTCCCGCCCCGAGAAGGTTCGCAACCGCCACCGACCACACCATGGTATAGGTAACATCCAATTTCTTGGTAACCATGTCTGGACCCGGGACCAGCCCGTGAATAAGAAATGCACCGAGGATTAAAGCCATAGAGGCAGAACCAGGAACACCAAACGCAATGGTTGGCACAAGAGCGCCACCCTCTTTTGCATTATTGGAGCTTTCTGAAGCTATTACACCTCGAACATCACCCTTACCAAAGTGTATGTCGGCATCCTTCTCTGTTCGAGCTGCATGACCGTAGGCTATCCAATCAACAACCGATGCCCCAATACCTGGAACAGCACCAAGGCCAGCTCCAATTGTCCCGCAACGTATTACGAGCCACCAGTTTTTCATCACATCACGGACACCCACCATCTGGCTATCTGTAATTTCTGTACTCCTACCTTCAGCTGCAATCGACTTTTGCTGAATAGCTAAGTCAGCGAGTTCTGGAATAGCGAACAATCCAAGCGCTAGTGGTACCACCGGCAGACCATCCCATAAATAAAGTGAATCAAATGTCCACCGCAATGTCCCTGTCTGCGGATCATCTCCCGCCGTGGACACCAAGATACCAATACATGCGCCAGCCAAGCCTTTTAAGAGAGAGCCGCCGCTTAACACTGATGCTAGAGAAAGTCCGAATATACAGAAGGAAAGGAGTTCCGGAGAACCAATATGCAGCATCACTGGTCGCAGAATTGGGATACTCACACCAAGAAGCAACGCACCCCATAAGCCTCCAATAACCGAAGCAGTAAAAGCAGCCCCATATGCACGACCCGCTTCACCCTTACGGGACATTGGGTATCCATCCAAAATCGTTGCCGCAGAGCCCACGGTACCTGGCACCCCAAACATTACCGCCGGTATAGTATCCGACGTGACAGTCACAGACTGCAAGCCCATCAGGAACGCAAGTGCAGTATAAGCATTCATATCAAAGGTAAATGGCAATAAGAGGGACAACCCAACTAAACCGCCGAGACCGGGAATAACACCAACGATCAATCCGATGATAACTCCGAGAGCCAGAAATCCTAGTCTCTCAAACGTAAATAAGATGGTCAGTGCCTGACCCGCTTCGTTTAATAGGGAAATGTCTTCCATTATTCTCGCCTATAAAATTACTCTTCAAATCAAAATTTATAACTTCGTTTCGTAAAGCCATTCAATGCAGTAAATTTTATGATCATGTATCACAAATTTCACATGTTGCACAAAACTTCTTCACGAATAGGGCAGAACTCATGTTCATACCAAGCTTTCTACAAAATTGAAAACATGTATGGATTTTATTGATTTTGCCCTGTTTCCACTCCTTATATTTGCTCGTCCAAACCGACTCGCACAAATTCGGGCTCATTAATGGCCCGGCTGCGGGGATGGGATATCATAGAAGCGGCCCTGTCAAGGCTCAACAGGACCTTTTATTCATAATTCCCAGGCCTCATCCTATTGAACTTAAAACTCTCGATCCCGCAATAACGATAAAACAAGTTGTCGTTGTTGTGTTGGCATAATTGAGTGACCTCAGCTATTGTAGTCAAAATATTAAATGAAAAATCGGGGAGAACAGAAATAATGGTGGAACAGGTAGTTTTAGTCACTGGAACGGGGGGGGGTATTGGAGCCGCATGCGCCCGCGGATTGTTAGAGGATGGAAATAAGGTAACTGCGCTAGATGTTAAACCTGTACACGAAACAGTTCTCAACGCCGCACCTGCAGAAAACTATATTGCCCTAAATGTGGATGTATCATCTTTGGATTCGTGTCGAGATGCCGTTAATCAGACAATAAAGAAATTCGGGCGTTTGGATGCCGTGTGCCATTTTGCCGCAATTCATTCTACCCTTAACTGGGAAGACGTCTCCACTGAGGAATGGAACCGGGTCTTAGAGGTAAATGTTGTAGGATCGTTTCATATTGCAAAAGCCGCAGGTGAATGGATGAAGGAAAATGGAGGGGGAGCCATCGTTCTTACCTCTTCAGGGTCTGTTCAGGCAAGCGGTGTTGGTGGTGGCAGCGGCCGCGGTGGACCGGCTTACGTTACATCAAAAGCCGCGATTTATGGGCTAAACCGTTCTCTTGCTCGCTCGCTCGGCCCTTATAACATACGCGTTAATACGGTTGCACCGGGGGCAACGGAAACACCAATGATTGCCGAATATACGAATGCAGCACGAGAAAATGCAGCCAACAAGGCAATGCTTGACCGGATTGGTGATCCTAATGAAATAGCCGATGTGGCAAGGTTTCTAATTTCTGATAAAGCACGGTATGTCACCGGTGACGTAATAAGTGCCAGTGGCGGTGGGAGCGTCTAAAATAACAACAAATCGCGTATCGTTTCGTTTCTGAAATCACTTAATGGTTTATTAATAAAATATAGTAACAAGGAGGAATTGATGCATAACGCTATTATCAAACCAGAACATGTTCAAACGATGATCCGTCGAGGTGGAAAAGAACACTCCGTTGAGTCTTTGAATGGAAAATCCACGGCGTTGGTTGTCGTTGATATGCAGATATACTTTATGGGTGAAGGACAACCTTCGGAATGCCCAATCGCTCGTGAAATAGTACCCAATGTCAATCTTTTAGCCGATGCCACACGCCGCGCCGGAGGAATTGTCATTTGGATTCAGACCCACTCGGGGCCTGAGTCCAAAGATTTTTGGTCCGCTTATTATGATCGCATGACACCCGAAAATGGTGAAAAACGCGTAACGGGTATGAGCCCCGGTGGAAGTGGCTTTGATCTTTGGCCGGAACTTGACGTTCGGAATGAGGATAAAGTTGTTCCCAAAACAAGGTATTCAGCCTTCATTCCGGCCCCGTCCAAACTAGACGCTGTTCTTAAAGAGAATGAAATTGACACGCTGCTCATAACAGGCGTATCTACATGTACTTGCTGCGAATCCACGGCGCGCGATGGTATGATGCTAAACTATCGCACGATGATGATCTCTGATGGATGTGCTGCCCCGGATGATGACCTTCACAATAACTCCATTAACCAGTTCTATCTCCAATTTGGCGATGTGCAATCCACGGAGGAAGTCGTTGGTCTGTTAAACCAAAATGTTGCAGCCGCAGCTGAATAAAATGCCAAATCCATTTTTAGCGATAGAAACAATTTAAATTTTTAGGCCTAAACAAAGCGGTGGAGTCCATAATTTTAAAGTACATTGAGGTTCTAAATGTTTCAAAATAAATCGTGTCTTTTAGAGGAAAATATAGAAAAAATTATAAATCGCGATGGGCGTCCGCATAGCCTGACTGAGTTTGAACCCAAAGCAACAGCCCTCATCGTGATCGATATGCAAAATTTTTATATCGCAAGGGATCACTTGTCATATTGTAAGTATGCTGAAGCGATTGTACCCAATGTCAACAAACTGGCTAATACCATGCGACTTTTTGGTGGCAAGGTTATATGGGTTCGTAACGTCACCAACCCTGAAGCTTTCAAGGGTTGGTGTGCCCATTATGACCGTATGACCAGCGAACGTATTTCCACGCGTAAAAAAGAATTAGCAAAAGATGGCAATGGCTTCAAATTTTGGGAAGGACTCGACGTTCGCAAGGATGACCCTAAAGTAAATAAAATCCGTTACTCCGCCTTCATTCCTGGTGCATCAAATATTGAAAAGATCTTGGGTGAAAACGGCCTGAATACCTTGGTCTTTTGCGGTGTAGCAACAAATGTTTGCGTAGAGTCTAGCGCAAGGGATGCGATGATGTTGAACTACCGAACCCTGGTAGTTGAAGACGCCTGTGCTGCTGGTACAATCTCTGGGCATGAAGCAGCACTTAATGCTCTCTATTTAAATTTTGGGGATGTTCAGATGACAGACCAGGTTCTCAAAGCACTTTCTTCAAAACCTGACTCAACAAATGAGGTGGCAGCAGCAGAGTAATTATATCTTACTGATATAAATACCCGTTCACCGACTTTACGGATGAGTTACACGACAGTATAGGTAATGAAGTTAATTCGTAGAAGCAGAGGTGCTCCATGGCAGATAAACTGGTTATTTCAAATGTTGGAACAATGCTGTCCGGGGCACTCGAAAATCCAATCCTTGACGCCGATACAGTTGTTATTGAAGACGGAATGATTTCTGCGATTGGAAAGCAAGCCGACCTTGATATCGAAAAAGCGACAACCACAGTAGATGCCAATGGCACCACATTATCGCCTGGTCTGATTGATAGCCATGTCCACCCGGTGGCCGGAGACTGGACCCCCCGCCAAAGTCAACTCAACTGGATCGACAGCTCTATGCACGGTGGCGTAACAACCATGATTTCCGCTGGAGAGGCACATTTCCCAGGGAGACCTCGCGACCCTAAGGGCGTGGTAGCCCTCGCAATTGCTGTGCAGAGGTCATTTGACGCATATCCCGGCAAAGTAAAGATGCATGCCGGAGCACCAATCCTTGAAAAGGGCATGGTGGAAAACGACTTCAAATATATGGCAGAGGCAGGTGTCAAACTACTTGGAGAGATTGGACTTGGAGGCGTAAAGGCAGGAGATGAAGCCAAGATGATGGTCGACTGGGCACGTAAATACGGCATTCAAAGCACTATACATACGGGTGGCCCATCTATTCCCGGCTCTGGACTAATTGATAAAGACGTCGTCCTTGAAGCTGGAGCCGACATTATTGGCCATATTAATGGGGGTCACACTGCTTTACCCCTCGACCAGATTCGGTGCCTCTGCGAGGACTGCAGCGCAGGAATCGAAATTGTTCATAATGGTAATGAGAAAGCAGCTCTCTTTGCTATGCGTTCCGCATTTGAACTTGGGGAGGAAAGCCGAGTCATTTTAGGGACTGACGGTCCAGCAGGTTCTGGAGTTCAACCTCTTGGCATTATTCGGATGATTGCAATGATGTCATCACTAGGTGACGTTCCCCCAGAAACTGTTTTTTGTTTTGCAACGGGCAATACGGCCCGTGTCCGAGAACTTGATTGTGGCCTAATTGAAGAGGGCCGTGTCGCTGATTTGGTCTTTTTCGATGCCCCTCAGCATTCGGCCGGAAAATCAATGCTTGAAGCAGTTAGCCTTGGTGATATTCCAGGAGTCGGAATGGTTATAATTGATGGAATAATAGCCAGCGGCCGTAGCCGCAACACTCCACCCGCTAATAATATACCGGAGGTTATCTAAAACCATGGCGCCAGACACATCAGAAATGCCGCTCAACTTTGGAATTGGTCAGCCAGTCACTCGAAGCGAAGACCCGCGCCACCTTACTGGCGGTGGAAACTACACCGATGATAATAATCTGGATAACCAATTGTATGCACGATTTGTGCGAAGCAAAGTCGCACATGGAAAATTAAACTTGGTCGATATTTCAACTGCGGCGTCTTTGCCTGGTGTAATTGAGATTTATACAGGAGCCGATCTGAGGGCAGACAATATAGGAAATATTCCAAGTGGTCTCCCACTAAAAAATCGCGATGGCAGCCCGTATATTGTGCCACCACGTACGGGACTTGCAATTGATCGTGTGCGCCATGTTGGTGACCCAATTGCAGTTGTAATCGCAGAAACGGCTTTGCAGGCGCAAGAAGCTGTGGAAGCTGTCACAGTGGAGATTTCACCGCTTCCGGTCGTTGTGGATGCGGAAGAAGCTATAAAGGTTGATGCACCGCAACTACATGACGAAGTACCTGGTAACGTCTGTCTTGACTTTTTCGTCGGCGACGATGACGAAATTGAAAAGGCCTTTTCTCAAGCAGCGCATATCACCAAGATGCGGATTGATAATACTCGGATCGTCGTAAATGCGATGGAGCCACGTTCCGTAATTGGAGAATATGATTCTGAAAATGAAAAATTCACCGTCCATATGCCAACACAAGGCGTGATGGGAGTTAAAGGTACCCTTTCCAAGGCTATATTTAAAGTGGACCCTGAAAAAGTACGTGTCCTTTCTAACGATGTAGGTGGTTCATTTGGTATGAAGGGAGCCGCCTTTGTTGAACCAATTTCAGTTTTATATGCCGCCCGCAAATTAGGCCGTCCGGTTAAGTGGACTGCGGATCGATCTGAAAGTTTTATCGCAGACCATCAAGGGCGTGACAGTATTATATACGCTGAACTGGCCCTGAGTGCCGATGGTGAATTTTTGGGCCTTAAGATAACGGGGGTTGGAAATTGTGGCGCCTACCTCACGGCAATGGGCCCCGCTCCAATGACTAATGTGATTTGCCGTAACGTAATTAGTGTCTATAAAACCCCTGCATTTTCATACTCTACCAAGGCCGTCTTCACAAACACTGTACCTACTGGTCCCTACAGAGGAGCCGGGAGGCCAGAATCGAAATACATTATGGAACAGCTGGTGGATAAGGCAGCACGGGAAATGGATATTGACCGTGTAGAACTTCGCCGCCGAAATTTAATCTCACCTTCAGCCATGCCCTACTCCTCTCCCAATGGCCAAAAATATGATAGCGGTGAGTTTGAGGCTATTATGGACACCGCGCTTGAACGCAGTGAATGGAATAACTTTGAAACACGTCGGGCTGTTTCAGCTAAAAAAGGGAAACTGCGTGGTATCAGCATTACCAATTATTTAGAAAATACTGGCGGCGCAGGCGAATTAGCAGATATCCGGTTCCGGGCTGACGGGACCGTCGCATTGGTTACTGGTGCCAAAGATATGGGGACAAGTCACCGGACCCCTTTTGCCCAAATTTTGCATGACAAGTTGGGGGTACCCTACGACGTGATTGAAGTCATCCAAAATGATTCTGATCAAATGAGTGCAGGTGCATCAGGTTCAGGGGGATCTAAAACATTAGTGGGTGCCGGAAATGCCATTAGCGACTGCTCTGCTAAAATTGTAGAGAAAGGAAAATTAGCGGCCGCCCATGTAATGGAATCCGCTGTTGAGGATATCGAATTTTCTAACGGTGCCTTCACCGTAGCCGGTACAGACAAATCTATAAATGTCATAGACTTGGCAAAACAGCTGCGCGGATCGAGTGATTTACCCGAAAATATACCACCAAATTTAGATGAAAAGGCTGTTCATGACTCTAGCCCATCTAGTTTCCCAAATGGATGTCACGTCTGTGAGGTGGAGATTGAACCAGAAACAGGTGTTGTCGAAATCGTCAAATATTTAGTTGTTGACGACTTCGGTGTGGTTATCAACCCTCTCGTCGTCGAAGGCCAAGTCCAGGGTGGAATCATGCAGGGTGTAGGACAAATTTTGGTGGAACGCACTTTGTATGATGAAGATGGTCAGCTGATCACAGGGTCTTATATGGATTATTGTATGCCCCGCGCAGACGACATATGTAATATCGATTTTTCAACTCGAAACGTACCATGCGCAACTAATCCTCTTGGCGTAAAAGGATGCGGCGAAGCAGGTAATGGAGGCTCTATGCCGGCAGTTATGAATGCCATCCTTCACGCATTAGAAGAACGAGGAATTCAAGAATTGGATGCGCCGGCTACTCCAAACAGAGTATGGGAAGCACTGAAAAATGTGGGTTAAATAGGGAGATTTAATTGTTTTTTGAACCTAAGAAAGACAATCATGGGTTGCCATTCAATCCCTTCAAGGCATGCGTCGTTCCAAGACCGATAGGATGGATCACCACTTTAAGTCACGCAGGCGTGGTTAACCTCGCACCATTTTCTATTTCTAACCAGCTTGCTTATGACCCTCCCTTTGTGTTCTTTTCTGGATCAGGCGCAATTGATGGAGAAGGTGCGGAGCCAAGAAGAAAAGACTCTGTTGTAAATGCCGAGGATACGGGCGAATTCGTGTACAACATGGCTACATTCGAGCTCCGTAATGAAGTAAATCTCTCGTCTAAACATGTTCCACCGGACGTAGATGAATTAGAAATGTGTGGCCTTACTCCTACCAAATCCAACCTAGTGAAATGCCCACGCGTGTTCGAAAGCCCGGTAAATTTGGAATGTAAACATCATTCCACCCTTACCCTGCCATCAAATTCAGCCAAAGGCGTTCATCATGTCGTCATAGGTGAGGTGGTAGGCATCCACATTAATGATAATGCTTTGACTGAAGGAAAAGTAGACTGGGTCAAAATTCAACCACTCGCTCGTATGGGTTATATGGATTACACACATGTCACAAAAGTATTTACGATGCCGGGGCCAAAGGGCGAAGAATTTAGGCCAGGTCAAATCGGCGAACACAAAGACTCCAAGCATTGGAACCGAGTAAAAGAAGAATGGGAAACTTTTAAAAACTAGGATTCCAACAAGGTTATCAGCCTTAATATTTAGAAGGGTTTATCTCCCTCAACAGCGTAGCGACGCAATAAACGACGTTCCTTAAGGTCATAGTCTGTTCGCGCATGCAGAGTGCAACGGTTGTCCCAGATTGAAAGATCGTATGGCTTCCACTTATGCTCGTATAGATATTTTTTTTGTTCCATATGATCAAAGAGACTTTCCAAAAGACTTTTACTTTCCTTTTTGTCCATATCAATGATGTAATCTGTCATTAGCCTATTAATAAACAAAGATTTTCGACCTGTTTCAGGGTGCGTTCTGACAATGGGATGTGTTGCACTTGGAGCACCAGGGGTTCGTGCTTCAGTTTTAGAATATCTATTATTTGATTGATAATCATAGACATTAAGGGCCCACCTACCTTCGAGAGCCTGCTTTACATTTGCTGATAAATCTTCATAAGCATTAGAGCAATTAGAAAAGACCGTGTGGCCTCCTTCCGAAGGAATTTCAATGGCATATAAACTTGTAGCTGATACAGGGAATTCAAAGTAACACTGGTCAGAGTGGAACCACATTTCTCCTCCCGGTAAAATCGCATTTTCTTTAAAATTTGAGACAAATAGCATACCCGGGTGAGAGTGGGATTCAGATTCCGGAGCTGTCCTTTCAGCCTGAATTTCACCAAATTTTGTACAAAGGGAGGCATGTTGCGAGTCGCTAGTTTTATATCCTCGAATGAATATAACACCGTATTTCAACCAGGCGTTTCTCAGAGAAGACACGCCTTGTTCATCCAGCGGTTCGCATGGGTTTAAGCCAATTACTTCAGCTCCAAGCATTTCTGATAGGGGTCTGACCTCAATTGTCATTTTTCTTCTCACCTAATGCCAATTAATTTATGTACTTAATTAACATTAAAATATATATCAAGTATCGACTGAAGCCCTATTTGTCCTTTACGATAATTTAAGAGAACTCCATGGAGGCTTTAATTTTAGCCTCTTTATTTAAGTCCGTCTTCTCCAACCATATCATTGGTAGTTAGACCACCAACCCTCGGAAAGGGTCTTCCGGAATCCGTTACCGAAATAGCTACTAATATCTCGTTTGAACGCGGGGCATCCGCCATTCCCACTTCCATTCCATCAAAATGGCTGCGAACGTATGCAGCATCTTTGTGCCCTAATGGTACGTCGATACGACACCCCTGCCCCCCAAGTTTTTTAACCGAGGGCACAAGCGCGGCTCCTTTTTCAACTTCTTTGCGCAGAGGAGCACCCAGCTTAGGGTGTAATATTGCTGCTGCGTGTTCCCACTCACCATTTTCTCCGACAATTGCAGCCTTACCATAACTTTCCGCCTGCTCAGGTTTGATACCCAGGGCTTCAACACACAACTTCCCAAGATAACCGCCAAGCTCTTCGCCTATTTCCATCAAGTCCGAAAGGTCTTCCTGATAGTTTCCAGAAAACGGATTCTGGATAACAGCCAAAGCAGCTGCTTTGCGTGTGGGTGGTTCGACGGGTTGGCCAATATCACTCATGGTTGTTTCAACAATTACTTGTGTTTTTCTAATCTTGGCTTTCATTTTTTGATCCCCTTTATTTAGGCTACATGGGCCAGTATGCCATCTGGCGCGAAGCCAACTACCCTAAGATTATTTTGTAATACCAACAACGCTGCCGTGATGTGTCCAGTTAGTTCCAGTTTTTCGGCTACAGCTTGTCCGGACCCTAACGCTTTTTCAATCGACCTCTTGTCTAGCCTCCCTACCCCTACTGTTACTAATCTGTCCCCAAGATCACTATCAATATCATGAAACGATGCCGGCTCCTGCCTTACCGCAGGGTGATCTGTGACAACAGCATTGCCAATGATTGTGGCTGCAATATCTGCAACAGCGGCGTTAGCCCCCATGACTGTTACGGAATCTGCTATCCCCATGGAATGACTTCGTCCCTTCCAGCCGCTTGTTGCAATACCTCGAACGGGCATATCAAAGCTCAATTCAGATTTCGTATTAATACTTGGGAAGTCATTATCGCTGACTATACCTGTTGTCAGTACGTGCCCCTTTTCTAAATGAAAAGCTATATCACCCCCATTATTTACGTAAATTTTTTCGAGGCTTCGGTTAGACATCAAAATTTCTAAAGTTTGATCAGCCACCGCGCCCGCTACAGCAGCCATCGGCGTGATAAAAATCCCCTCATATGGACGACATGCTTCTTGCATCCGGCGAGAAACAGGGCCTTTTGGCTTCCAGTCCCTATTGTATGTCTTCCTTAAACCTTTAATTTCTGAGATCAACCCAGGAAGAATGCCAGGAAAATATTCCATGACTTGTTTATATGAATTGTTAACCTCATTCGAAGAACCAAACGCTTCAACGATGAGGTCAATCGGACCATGATGAAGATGTAACCTTTTGCCATCCGGCATTAACGCCATCTGGGCTGGCATAAACATTTTAAGATCCCCGCTTTGGCCCAATAAGGTTGTCTGTACCAAGTGGCCAAGGATGGTCCCTGTTCCAAGGAATAGATCGAACGTTTTCGTTCTCCACAACGTCTTCTAACGGGCGAATGCGATCAACGTAGCCACCCATTTCCTTATATCTCTCTGCTGGTAAGGTAAATTCTATAGGTGCAACCAAAGCCGGCGTCGGTACATAACCAAATGAATTATCGGGCATTTCATTGACATCCACCATTAACGTGATGCCACCACCAGGCCAAACAAAAACGGGTGCCCCGCCACAGGTTACGCTCGTAATAGTCTCCTTTACAGAACGCGTTAACCTAACAGGGTTCACTGTAACGCCAGCACGAAGGCTCCCACCTGCACCACCCATAAACATAACAGAACACAGCGCAGGCTCACAGTTTTCACCTATACGATCCACCACAACTTTCACTTCATCCGACATATTTTTTTCAATCGGGTTTAAGGTCTCGTTTAATTCAAAATATGCTGCATCTTGACCGGTAGTAGAGACCATAAGCAAACGTAAACCGGGCCACGCCACATCGGGCTCAATCTTTTCGATAATATCAAGTGGATCCGTTATGTTGGTTCCACCCCATCCAGCCCCGTGATCGGCTACTTGGAAATAACGTCCAGGCGTAGAACGGCGTCCCCTCACGCGGATCCCCGCTGGAGGCATATCGAGAAACTTACCAGCCTGATGTTCACTAAGGACTGCTGTAATATGATCGTCGACAACAATAACCTCATCAACAAAATTATGCCATTGAGGTGCAAAAATCCCAACCGTAGCTGAGCCACACCCAACACGCATACGTTCTTCCTGTATTCCATTGATTATTGGTGCTTTTCCAGCCTCAACCACGATTTGTGCACCCCCATCTACTGACATCTCAACAGCTTCCTTATTACAAAGACGCATCATTGTATTGCAGGTAATATTGCCCTCTTTTTTACTGCCACCTGTCAAATGACGTACTCCACCTATCGCAAGCATTTGCGAACCATACTCCGCGGTTGTCACATGACCCACTTGCTCACCATTGATCCTAATCGCGGCGGGTTCAGGACCAATATACGCATCGGTATCTATTTTAACTTTCACACCGCAATAACTGAATACCCCCTCGCTTACGACAGTAACCATATCGACGCCAGCTTGAGCAGAACTGATGATAAATGGCGCCGGTTTGTAATCGGGGTATGTGGTGCTCGAACCAATACCTGTTAGAAATGTCGGAGCATTACTCATGAGGGATCCATCCCAATCCCCGGCGCATAGGGCAAACGGAACCATTTCACCTTTCTCGTCTAAAACTTTTTGGGCAACGACAACTGGATCCATCCGCACCAGCTTACCATCAAAGTTACCATAACGATCACAAGCGCCTGTTTTCCCATCGCGAATTCTGCACAAAACCGGGCAAGCATCACACCTAATTAAGCCATCACTTTTACTTGATTTTTTATCGGCCATTCTGTGCTCTCCAGCCAAATCCCCATTGGCAATATATTTGTTTGTATACTAACAAATATCTGTGAGGGCTCAAATTCTGTCAAGTTAGTTCCAAGTATAGAAATATTAGCTAATCAAGTCCCCACCTTTTTAAGTCATGTGGTATAAATTTTCAGCCCGAAACTCTTGACAATTTTTTGGCTTAGTCGATACTTATCGAAATTCAATTGTAAGTGTACAAACAATTTTTAAAAGAACTGACGTATCATCAAAAATGCTTTTTTCAACTAGAAAAACTGTGTTTTCTTCCTGAAAAACCAAATCGAAACCATGGCTACACAACTCAATGAAACCGACAATAACGGCCGCGAAATACTAGATTCTGTTGTCATCCGCTTCGCTGGTGATTCGGGTGACGGGATGCAGCTAACGGGCACCCAGTTTACCCAATCAACGGCTCTAATGGGAAATGATCTTTCAACTTTCCCAGATTTTCCGGCTGAAATTCGAGCTCCCGTGGGAACAACTTATGGTGTTTCTGCCTTTCAAATTAATTTTGCGTCGCATTTGATAAAAACACCTGGAGATGCACCAGACGTGTTGGTTGCGATGAACCCGGCGGCATTAAAAGTTCATTTAAAAGACTTAGTCCCTGGCGGCACGCTCATCATCAATTTGGGTGCTTTTAACGCCAGAAATATCGAAAAAGCAGGATATAAGGAAAATCCGTTAGAGGATGGATCGCTCGATAGTTTTCGCCTAATTGAAATTGATATTTCAAAGCTAACTTTAGCGGCAGTAGAGGGTATAGAGGTAACACAAAAGGAAGGGCTTAGAGCTAAAAATTTATGGACGCTTGGTCTCATGTGTTGGATGTACAACCGAGATCGACAGCCAACCATTGATTGGCTAAACCAGCGTTTTGCTAAATTACCTAATATTGCAAAAGCCAATATCGCCGCTCTCAATGCCGGCCATGCCTTTGGAGAAACCGCAGAACTCCCAAGTGAGATCAGCACCTATGTGGTTCCCAAGGCCAAGGTAGAACCAGGAATCTACCGAGCTGTGACAGGGATTGAAACAACCTGTTGGGGGTTACTAGTCGGGGCACAAAAAGCAGGGCTTAATATTTTCTTCGGGTCCTATCCAATTACCCCTGCCTCCCCACTATTACATTCTCTCAGCAATCTTAAACAATATGGTGTCGTGACATTTCAAGCTGAAGATGAAATATCGGCTGTTTGTTCTGCAATTGGAGCATCATATGCGGGTTCAATTGGAGTTACTTCCAGCTCTGGGCCGGGAATAGCTCTAAAATCTGAAGCTCTCGGCCTCGCGGCAGTTACAGAATTACCTCTTGTCGTCGTTAACTTCCAACGGGCTGGACCATCAACCGGGATGCCTACCAAGACTGAACAATCTGATCTCTATCAGGCAGTGTTTGGTCGTAATGGCGATACCCCTATGCCGGTCATTTCTGCTTCAACGGCGTCTGATTGTTATGAATGTGCGATAGAAGCTGTACGGATCGCCACCAAGTATATGACCCCGGTCATGTTCCTTAATGAAGGTTTCCTCGCTAATGCAGCAGAGCCGTGGAAGTTACCGGATACAGACGAAATTGAACCATTTCCTGTGAAGTTCGCCAGTGAAACGGAAGGATTTCATCCATACCTCCGTGATAATGAAACTCTAGGTCGAAACTGGGCTATCCCTGGGACACCTGGCTTAGAACACCGCATTGGGGGCATTGAGAAGGATTATGATTCTGGCAATATTTCTTATGATGCCCACAACCACCATAAAATGACGAAAGTTAGGGCCCAAAAAGTCCTCAATATTGCCAATGATATACCCGACCAGGAGGTTTCTTCTGGCAACACCTCTGGTAAATTGGCGGTTGTGGGCTGGGGCTCAACATATGGCGCCATAGAACAAGCGTCCAATCGTTGTCAGGATGCTGGATTAGATGTATCCCATATTCATATTCGGCACATCTGGCCGTTACCAAAAAATCTTGGTGACCTATTGAAAGGATTTGAAAAAATCTTAGTGCCCGAAATGAACAATGGACAACTCGTTACCCTGCTTCGATCCGAGTATCTTGTGCCCGCGGTGTCATTAGAACAAATCACTGGTCAGCCTTTTAAGGTCGCAGACTTAGAAAAAGAAATCCAAAGCCGGTTAGAGGACTAAAAAATGAACGTTCAAAGCCCGCCCCAAGCTTTAAAACCAAATGATTATGCTTCCGACCAGGAAGTGCGTTGGTGTCCTGGATGTGGAGATTATGCCATTGTTAAAGCGGTTCAGCGGTCCCTGGCTAATATGGGATCTGAACCAGAAAATACGGTATTTGTATCAGGGATTGGTTGTGCCGCTCGGTTCCCTTACTATATGGCTACCTATGGGTTTCATACTATTCATGGTCGTGCTCCGGCAGTCGCAACCGGTGTAAAGTTGTCAAACCCTGAGCTCGATGTTTGGATTATCGGTGGCGATGGGGATATGCTTAGCATAGGTGGTAATCACACCCTTCACGTCCTGCGGCGTAATATCGATGTACAAATTCTCCTGTTCAACAATGAAATATATGGCCTCACCAAAGGTCAATACTCTCCAACTTCCAAAATTGGAACGCAATCACCGTCAACGCCAGCGGGTTCTGTGGACTCACCGGTTTCTGCTTGTGTTTATGCTCTCGGCTGTAACGCGCGCTTTGTAGCGCGCTCTGTGGATACAAATCAAAAGGTACTACCTGGCTTGTTACAGGAAGCAAAAGAAAATAAAGGTGCCTCGTTTGTTGAAATTCTTCAGAATTGCATAGTTTATAATGATGGCGTGTTCTCTTCCTTCACGGACAAAGTAAATGCCGCAGACGGTCAAATTCTTTGCGAAAATGGAAAACCACTTTTATTTGGTAAGGAAAACCAAAAGGGTTTGCGGATGACTTCGGGCAAGATGGAACTAGAAGTCGTCACTATTGGAGAAAATGGAATTACGGAAAGTGACATTTTGGTCCATGACGAAACCAATCGTCCACTCGCATTAATGCTTGCCGGTATGCAACCACCCAAATTCCCTGTTGCTATGGGGATTATATTTCGTGATACAGGCCCTTCGTACGACGAAGCAGTTTATGACCAGATAAACGATATAAAAGAGAAAACATCAGCGATCCCGATTAACGAGCTCATGCATAAAGGAAAAACCTGGACAGTTGTGTAATTGTCCTATCGGGGGATTAGATAAAAATTTTGAGTCATTAACATCCTTTGGGTTTTTATTAGAACAATCGGCCGATTTAGGGGTTTCTTGGAGACATCGTTAAGTTATCATCAAAATTGGTTTAGGTTTAAAATTTATGCGGAATAGAGGATGAGTGAGTTCAATGACCGCGGCGTTGCGATAGTCGGTTCGGGGCCTGGTGGTATGTATGTGGCCCAGGCGTTATTAGAAAAAGCACCAGGTTGTAAAATCGATATAATTGACCGGTTACCCTCTCCTTTTGGTTTGATTAGGGGTGGTGTGGCACCAGACCATCAAAACACAAAACGTGTTGATAAAAAATATACACAGACAATTACCAATAACAAAGACGTCCGCTACGTAGGTAATATCGCTCTAGGTCGTGATATTAGTCTTGAACAATTGACCAGTATTTATGATGCCGTCGTCTTGGCATATGGTGCACCCTATGACAACAAACTCGGTATTCCGGGCGAAGATAAAGAAAATGTATATGGTTCAAATGCCTTGGTTGGTTGGTATAATTGTCACCCCGACTTTATAGATCTAAACCCGAATCTTGAGATTGGTACCGCTGCCGTCATTGGAATAGGAAATGTGGCGATTGATGTTGCGCGAGTGTTATCCCGAACACCCCAGGAAATGGCAACTACTGATATTGCCGACTATGCGATGGGTTCTATCGATGCTGCTTCATTAAAAGATATTTATATGTTTGCACGTCGTGGCCCTATTGAAGCTGCCTGCACTAATACCGAACTAAAAGAAATGGGAGAGTTAGAAGCAGCAACAACTGTAGTTGACCCTAACCTAATCCCTAATGACCTTCCTGATCATATGGATGACCGGACTAAGAAGGTTCGTACACGCATCCTTGAGACACTTCGGATTCTTTCCAAATCCAAGGCAGATGAAAAACGGCGAACCGTTCATATAGAATTCTACGCCTCCCCTATCGAAATACTAGGTGGTGAAAAAGTGGAAGGTATTCGTATGGAACGAACAGAAGTTGTCGATGGCCGTTGCGTTGGCACAGGAAACACTTTTGACATTCCTTGTGAAATGGTCATTACGTGTATCGGTTCGCGCGCGGAAGCAATCGAAGGAATACCATTCAATGAACGAAGCGGTATCGTCGAGCACATTGAAGGACGTGTCGCACCCGGAGTCTATGCAGCTGGCTGGGTAAAGCGCGGTGCGACCGGAACAATAGGGACTAACCGATTGGATTCTTACGCTGTCACGGATTTGTTAGTTGCTGATTTTTCAGGTGATACTAAAAGTGGGCCAAAAGGGATGGACGTTTTCACCAAAGAGCGCGGTCTTCAAGCAATTACCTTTGATGATTGGCTTGTCATAAGAAAATTGGAAGAGGATGCCGCAACTGAACCAGCGCCCCGCCGTAAATTTTATACTGTAGAATCTATGCTCGAAGGACTAAATTCCGCTCGCTGATATGTTACTCAATTATCTCGTTTAGTTGGGCCAACTTAACCAACAAATCAAGAAATAATTTTCGTTCAGCTGGAGTAAGTGGTTCCAATGTCTGGTCTGTGACTGCCCCACCATTTTTTTTCAAAATCTCAATTAACTCTATCCCTTCGCCGTTTAAACTCAATATAAGCCGGCGCCTATCATTAGGATCAGGGCGCCTTTCAATTAAACCGCGCGCCACCAACCTTTTAATCACGCCCTGCATTGTAGCCGCGTCCATCGCTGTCAAACGCCCAAGGTGATTTTGCGAAACCTCGCCTAAATCTCTTAACTTAACTAATGCGGCAAACTGTAAAGGAGTAAGTTGCGCGTCCCCAATATTTTCCTGAAAAATTGCAGAATGTCGTTGATGAGCGCGACGCAGCAAATGCCCTGCCTGACGTTCAAGAATATAGTCCTTTTGCGCTACCATTTAAGATGTGAACTTTATTTCAATATTTGTTTGTACACGAATAATCTATAGTGGGTCCTATAGTGTCAAGAAAGTCTGCTTCAAACCAAACAAAAATCACCTGGAAGTAAATAATTTCAGGAATTTATAATTTTCCTTTTTTCCAATTCTGTAATGTTTTCCTGTGACATACCAAGCAATTCTTTAAGGATCTGATTGGAATGCTGCCCCAACGTTGGAGGAGAACACTGATAAACCAATTCCTCTCCAACTATTTTGATAGGGCTAGCAACCTGGGGTACCGTCTCAGCAAGTGGATGGTCCAACTCTATCTGCATACCTCGCGCCTTAACTTGGGGGTGATCAAATACCTGCGCCATATTATTGAGCGGTCCACAAGGGACACCGGCTTTTTCCAGTTCATTTATCCATTCCTGTCCGGTCTTTTGTTTCATGAATTCTTTGATAATCGGGATTAGAATGTTTCGATTTTTTACTCTGGCTGAGTTAGTAGAAAAACGTTCATCATCTGAAAGTTCAGGTTTCCCGGCCACCGCAACATATTTAGAAAATTGACTATCATTACCAACTGCGACAATGAGATACATGTCAGAGGCCTCAAAAGCTTCATATGGTACAATATTAGGATGGGCATTTCCCATTCGAGTTGGTGATTCACCGGTGACTAAGAAATTTAAAGCCTGATTTGCCATGGTCGCCGTAGTCACATCTAGCAAAGCCATATCAATGTGACACCCTTCACCGGTCTTTTCACGTCGATGTAACGCACTCAGAGCCGCGATATTAGTGTAAAGACCGGTTAAAATATCGGTTAAAGCAACCCCCACCTTTTGTGGCCCGCCTCCCGGCTTACCATCCGGTTCACCGGTAACGCTCATCAATCCACCCATAGCCTGTATTAAAAAATCATATCCGGCCCTGGTACTGAATGGACCAGTTTGGCCAAACCCGGTGATAGAACAATACACCAAACCTGGATTAATCTTTTTGAGGTCCTCATAACCCAGTCCATAAGCCTTGAGACCACCAACCTTGTAATTCTCGATTAAAACATCTGATTTTACAGCTAGATTGCGAAGAATTTCTTGACCCTCTGGCTTTGAAATATCTAATGTAATTGATTTTTTTCCTCTATTTGTTGAAAGAAAATAAGCAGATTCTTTCGTTTCATTGTCATTCTTGTCCTTTATGAAAGGAGGGCCCCAAGTGCGTGTGTCATCGCCTGTGCCGGGACGTTCAACTTTAATGACCTCTGCACCAAGATCCGCAAGCGTTTGCGCTGCCCATGGTCCAGCAAGTATACGGCTCATATCGAGTACGCGAATATGAGAAAGTGGTCCAGTCATTTTTGGTTACCTCATCAACCGAATAAGTTATCTAAACTTTTAGCCGAACCAGAACACCTTAGGCGACCGCATAGAGTGTACAATTTAATTCTGTAATTTATGTGAAAGCTTGAATACCCGTCTGTGCACGACCAAGAATAAGTGCATGTATATCGTGCGTACCCTCATAGGTAATTACAGTTTCTAAATTCATCACATGACGAATAATGTGGTATTCATCAACGATCCCGTTGCCACCATGCATTTCTCGTGCTGTGCGAGCAATATCCAGTGCTTTTCCAGTACAATGTCGTTTCATTAGAGAGATTGCTTCCGGAGCACATTCCCCTTGGTCCATCAAATGACCTAATCTAAGGCAAGCCTCCAAGGCAACCGTAACTTCGGTTTGCATATCCGCCAACTTTTTCTGAACGAGTTGGTTCGCAGCAAGGGGTCGACCAAACTGTGTACGTTCCATGGTATAATCACGCGCTCCGTACCAGCAAAATTCTGCTGCACCAAGGACTCCCCATGCAATACCAAATCTTGCGTTGTTCAGACAGCCAAAAGGTCCCCCAAGCCCGCGAGCTTTAGGTAATCGATTTTCCTCCGGTACAAAGACATCATCCATCACCACTTCGCCGGTAAGTGACGCCCTCAAGGAAAATTTTCCTTCGATTTTTGGTGAGCTCAGGCCCTCCATACCTTTTTCAAGGATAAACCCCCCAATTGTACCATCATCGTCTTTTGCCCAAACTACAAATATATCTGCAATGGGCGCATTTGAAATCCACATCTTGGTACCGTTCACAAGGTAACCACCATCGACGGACCGCGCTCGAGTAATCATACCGCCAGGGTCTGAGCCATGATCAGGTTCTGTTAAACCAAAACAACCAATATATTCACCTGTTGCCAATTTAGGGAGATACTTTTGACGCTGTTCCTTTGTTCCATAGGTATAAATTGGCCACATCACCAGACTGCTCTGTACAGATAGTGTTGATCGATATGCTGAGTCTACGCGCTCAATTTCACGTGCTAACAAACCATAACAAACATAATTGACGCCAGCACACCCATATTCAGGTCCTATAGTTGGCCCCAAAAATCCAAGTTCTCCCATTTCGTTCATGATTTCACGATCGAAAATTTCGTTCCGATTAGCCTCAAGAATTCTAGGAAGCAATTTATCCTGTGCATAGTCACGAGCTGTATCACGGACAAGCTTTTCTTCCTCTGTAAGTTGACCCTCAAATAATAGCGGATCTTCCCAGTTAAACTTGGCCCATTTCTTAAACTTAGAGTTACCTTTAACGCCTTCAACAGCGGGGCTGGACATCAATAAACCTTTAATCTTTATTCAAATACGGCTGCCAAGATCATACGGAACTGGTGCCAACAGACAAGGTGCCCGACAACCTATTCAGAATGAGGCCTCGACATCCACATAGCTAGATCAAACGTGTTAAGGTCAGCCGAACGCATCATTTCTGCAATTGCTACAACAGCCTCAGTTGCAGTAACGACATCTTCAGGGCGAAAAGGGGGGAAATATTCATCTTCCTCGGTTAATTTGCGGCAATATAGCTTGGCCCCCGCTGTAAGCAATTTCTGAACAGTTTCAGCTGAAATATCTTCGGTGTTTCCTTCGCTCAGTGCCTTAGTCGTAGAATCAAAGGCGGCATTGGTCGACGATGTTAAATCATCATGTGACGACATAGACTTCTCCGCCCTTGACCGTTACGTCGAACGGGCGAAGCCGCGCGTTTTTATATCCGGGATGAATACCGGTCTTTAGATTGAATTCATAGCCATGCCACGGACAGACAATATGCACATCTTCGTCTGACCAAGCTAACCCCTGACTAGTCTTATCATCGGCAATCATTTCTACAACACGATTTAGAATTCTTCCCTGACAAACAGGACCTCCTTGGTGAACACATTTGTTTTCATAGGCATAGAACCCCCCATCAACAAAAAAAACCCCAATTTCAAGGTCACCGTGAACAATGACTTTGCGGCCTCGATCCTCAAACTCATCCTCACGGCCTACAAATATTTCAGCCATTACATTCCCCCTTAAGCTGCCTTTGCCGTTTTGTTTTCGATTCCAAAAAGCCGCACTGCGTTTTCACCCAAAATATTACGTTTTGCCTCCTCATCAAGAAAGGGAAGGTCATATATTGTGCTTGGCGGATTAAAGTCCCAGTGGGGCCAGTCTGAAGCGTATAGTAATTGGGTTTCGGCCTTTATTGCCTTAAATGTTTCCTCTGTGAGCGCCATATTTGAGGTTTCTATAGGTTGGCATGTATAAAACATATCTGCCATATATTCGCTTGGTAATTTTTTAAGGAGTGGAGCCTCCGAGGGGCGCATAAGATATTCGGAATCTAATCGTTGCATTAAGAAAGCTAACCAAGCAAGACCTGACTCTATCCAAATAACATCAAGTTTAGGAAATCTTTCCTGCATCCCATGCACTATCCAATTCGTCAGATGGACAATATTACAAAGAACAAAAGATATGGCATGCATCGATATAAATAAATCAAGCTGCTTCATCCAGTCGTCACCCCATGTCAACCCAGCGTGAAATGCTAATGGAAGCCCACGTTCCTCTAGTTCTCTGTAAATAGGAATAAACTGATTATGGTGCACTGGTTTATAACGAACCGCAGTAATCATAAATCCAGAGACATTTGGATTTTCGCCAAACTCCCTAATAATCTTAAGACACATATCAGGGTCGGAAATTGGCAGGTAAAGTAGAGACTTTACTTTATCATCAGCGGGCAGAATACGTTCGCAAACCCACCGATTGTATGCCAGTGCTAAATGTGCCTCAACTCTGGGTTGAGGGTGGGTGCCCAGCTGTAATAAGTTCCCAGGAAATAGAATCTGATGATCTAATCCCATACCCTCCATAGAACGCCTTATTAGGGTCACGTCCCGATGCACGGATGTGTCACTCACATCTTCTGCTATTGATGTCTGGTGAGGGATTCGACCACCAGCATCTTGATAACGCAAGCCAGGCATCGCATTGGACAGCCCTGGAGCGCCTCCCGTCCGGGACTGAAACTCTGTTCCGTAATGTTTTAATATCGGGTCGTCAATATATTCAACAACTTCCCTCCAAGAACTCATCTCTGAGTGATGTGCATCAACATCAACAATGGTCCAATTATTAAAACCTTTTTCAATTTGGTATTTTGTTTCACGAGCTAAAATATCACGCGTATCTGTCTTTACCGTGATTTCTTGTGGGAGTTCGCGCGTTTGCTCAAGTCCACTATCCATGCCCTACCTCCAATTAATCTCACATTCAAATTGGTCGATTTTTCTGTGTTTTATGATAAACCAAACTATAGGAACCACAACTATAGATTAAGGAATTATTTTATAGCATGTCAGAACAACAGATTGATGCTAACCGCCTTTTGGTAAATAGGTTTTACCATGAATTTTTCAACCAACAGCAATTTGATATAGCGGAAGAGATAGTCACCGAAGACATCACCTTTCATGGCGCCCTCGGCAAACAAACAAACGGGGTAGGCCAAATAATTAACTACTTTAAAGATATTAGGGATAAATTTCCTGATTTGCTGAGCTCTGTAGAAGAACTCGTTGCGGAAGAGCAAAAGGTCGCTGCCTGCATTACATTTCGGGGTACTCAGGAAGGTGAAATCTTTGGAATAGAACCCGAAGGCCAAAATGTTCAATATGTTGGGGTCTGTATTTTTATCATACGTGGTGACCTGATCAGTCATGCTTGGGAGCTTGGAGATCGATTAACCCTTCTTGAACAGCTCACCAAACCGGAACTCGACGACAATATACTAGAGATGGATGCTCCACCGCCTAATTTAGGCCAAATGAAAGTTCCCGAGTGGGATGAATAAACACAAATAGACACTTTAAATGTTAATAAATAGACTAATAGTAAATGAGTTTATTTAAACAGAGGCTCAAAATGATAGAAACTATGGGCGTATGCCATTTCACAATAGCCGTGACGGATACGGTAAAGAGTACTGCATTCTATACTGATATATTGGGCCTAAAGCTCCTCAACGCTAACCATGACCGGGGCATGGTTTTTCTCGACTCCGCGGGAGATTGTGTTGTGTTAATGAAAACCGAAACGACTATTGCTCCCATTCGTCAACGCGACGCCCACCATGCGTTTCATGTTGACGCTGATAGATACGAAGCAGCAGTCCAAGAACTAAAGGATAAAGGTATCGAAATTTTACTAGAGGATGAACGCAAAGAAAAAGCTGTTGTCACCGGCAGGAGTGTTTACATTCCAGACCCAGATGGCAACGTTATAGAATTGGTAGATATGTATGCCTACTCAGGCGCCAAAGCTTAATTAATAGCCTCTGTGATTAATTTGGTGGTATCGGGGTCACGGTATGCAGCCTGAACGGATTTAAGTTCCTCCAGACCCACAGGGTCGAGATCAAATGATGGTTCTTTATTAAGAACCCAATGACCGGGATTATTTTCACCAGCAATGAGAATACCAGTATCAGGCCCAGACAATGGCCTAGCCTCAGTAGGTACACACGCAAAGGAAATACCAAGTCGTCGGCTCTTTGTTTTGTTTGGAGCAGAGCCATGCACCAGCAATTCATGATGAATTGAAAACTGCCCTGCCCGGAGCGGTAAGTCTACAGCTTTGCTAACATCTACTTTTGGCACACTCTGCCCTCGCGATAAAATATTGTCCTTATCGAAACGTTCTTCATGCGGGATTATTTCCCGATGACTACCAGGAATACAGCGAATATTACCCTTTTCCGGTGTAGAATCTGTCAATCCGACCCAGGCAGTCGCTCCTGTATTACGGTCAAACGGATTGTAGGCACCATCTTGATGCCAAGAAACGAAAGTGTCTGTCCCCGGCCGCTTTGACCAAACACCAGATAAAAATAAAAGGACATTTGGACCTATACAATCTTGCAATGCTCCAGCAATTTTTGGATGCCGCGCTAAATCGATCATCCATTTAAAGGCCAATACGGCACGAACGCGGATATTTACACTCACATCCTCTTTGAATTCGTTCTCATAAGACTCTATTGATTGGAAAAAATGGGAAGCTTGATCAACTGATATACAATCAATCGGTGAGACAAAACCCTCTTCTTGGTATGACTTCAGTTGAGCATGGGTCAAAACTTTTGGCATTACTCCCTCCTAGATTTTCTAAAGTAACAAAAGGTAGAGAGTGCCGAAAGGCAAAGAAATAGCTCATTTGACCAGTTTCCATATTTATTTTAGGGTTTTTATGTAAAGTAATGAAGACAGGGGAGCATATTCGATGAAAAATAACATTTTAGGTCTTGCGATAATTTTGGTTTCATTTTTACCTTTGGCCTCACATGCAGACAAAGTATCCGACTTTTATAAAGGGAAAACTGTCAAGATTGTGATCGGCGGTAGTATGGGTGGTGCCTATGGCCTCTATGCCCAGCTCCTATCTCGCCATGTAAACCGTCACATAGCGGGTAACCCGACTGTAGTTGTCCAATCAATGCCAGGGAGTGGCGGCAACAAGGCCATGAACTACACCACGAATGCTGGCCCGCAGAATGGGAGCATGGTCTCTATCGTTCAGATAAGCGTAGTGCAGGAAACTCTCTTCAATCCAAAAATCCGATTTAATGCAAAGAACTATAAATATATCGGTCGGTTTGCAGACGCCAATATCGTTGCGATGGCTCACAAAAGATCTGGCTTCAAAAGCTGGAAAGAAGCAAAGAAAAAACAATACACATTTGGTTCGATCGGGCGTCGTAATTACACCTATATCGGTGTCGCTGCAATGAACATGTTTGCTGGTACAAAGTTCAAAATCATAAGTGGCTACCGAGGCACCAAAACGTCATTTATGGCGGTTGAACGAGGTGAGTTAGACGCTTCAGCGACAAGTTGGACTACCTTAAATGTTCGCCATGCAGAAGATATTAAAAGTGGTAAACTCAAACCAATATTTCAGATGGCATCCAATCGCAAACCATATCTACCCAATACGCCTTCTGTAGTCGAGTTTGGACGCAATAAAGCAGAAAAAACTTTTCTGGCAGTGATTGGAGCAGGTAGCGAAATCGGTCGTTCAATGGCCGGCCCCCCAGGTATGCCAAATCACTTGGTTGCCGCGTGGCGAAAAGGTTTTGATAAAACCATGGCTGATCCGGCTTTTATCGCGGATATAAAAAAACGTAAATCTCGTTTAAACCCAATGAATGCAAAAAATTTAACGGGGGTAGTTAACAGTGTAATGACTTTACCGAAGGCAGATATAAAGGGGGCCTTTGACGTCTACACCAAACTACTAAAAGCAAAGTTTTAATGTTATAACAGAAACGAGCCGATCCGTTTAGCCTTAAAGGTCGGCTCGTTCCTAAGCTGAACCCTAAATTGTTATTGAGATTTTGTTGCCAAGTTCACCTATTTTGCGGATCCTTTTCCTGATCAGAACAAAGTAATAGGATTGTGCTAACTATCAAAATCATCGCAAACATTAACCAACTCTGCCAAATGCCAAAGCTAATATTATAAATCAAGCAACAACAGGTAAATGTTGAGGCTAGAACAGCGTGTTCCTCAGCCTTAACAAGCCGGCACTTAATTCTCTTTATTAATAATAAAACTGAACCGAACAGTAAAATACTACCCACTAGTCCCAGCTCTAACCAAATTTGTATTCCCGCATTATGTGGATGCAGTGGCATATTCGTTCCATCAAGATATAAGTTGAATTTAGAGCCAGCAGAGTTTACGCATTTCACTGTTTCTAATTTTCGAGTTCCTTCCGGCATAGACCTTGATGCATCCATGCCCCAACCAAACAAAGGTTTTTGTAGGATTTTACTGGATGCAAACTGATAAATCATTATGCGATGTATTGCGGAGTGTTTAATCTCATAAATACGGCACTGCACAGACTTTGAAAATGGAGACACAAAAAATAATGGAAAAGCTAAGGTAACTAAAAGCGGCACAGTAACAAAAACCCAAAATAATTTAGTCTGCCATTTAACGAAACAAAAAGTGATAACTGCAACAAGAACAGCCAGCTGTGCTGATTCCATATAAAGTCCAAAAATTATAGCAAGGGATATCAAACCAAAAACAATAGAAAATTTCCGATAGTTATGACGATATAGTCCAACTGTAATCGGAAACAATAAACAGGCAGTAATTGCGGTACCACGGTTATAGACATCAGGCGCATGCCAGTCTTTGAATGGACTAGAAATAGCGCCAACCAAAAGGACATCTAATAAGGCAAATGGAAAAGCCAAAAGAAAACCCACTGCAGCACTCATAAAGATTTTTTGCTTTTCGTTATCGTTTGCATTCCTAACAATCATTCCCAACAATATCGCCATAAATATGTAGACAAAGAACTTCATGGAGGTAGAAACAGCATCTAAGGGCACTATCGCCCAGGACGCTGAAAGTGCCCCAAAGATTGGCAAGACAAAATACAGTAAACAATGTTTTAAATTTTTCAGTCCTTCAGAGCGCACAGTTGTAATGATCGTGGAAAATTTCAGCAGCAGTATCAAAATGATAGGAAGCCATAAGGCATAAACGGAAAAATAAGCCAAAGGCCCCAATAGACCAAAAACGGAGGGCCAGTTTCTTTCCAAGAATTTCTGCATAATACTTATAGAATTAAAACTTTAGAGCATGATAAAAAATACAGTGCTTAAGTATACAACCGACTTTAAACCCAGTCAGCATAAATAACTTAATAGAAAATTTGGACTATGTTTTTGAAATAAATTATTGGACAACTTTTGTTGATTATAAAAGTGCGAGAATTACGTTAATTCAAAGGAGAACTCACATGTCTGACGAAAAAGAGCTCCAAGGCATGGCTGCAATTGTCACTGGCAGTACAGGAAATATTGGTCGTGCAATTTCTCTCACCCTTGCTGAAGCAGGAGCTAGCGTAACGATAAATGCCCGTACGTCGGTAAATAAAGCCAATCAAGTAGTAAAAGAAATTCAAGAATCTGGTGGCAGGGCTATAGCTTGTATGGGTGATGTTACCTCTGAAAAGCAAGTTCAGAACATTATTGATACAACAATTGGAGAATTTGGTAGACTTGATATTCTTGTTAATAATGTTGGGCCGCCTTCTAGTGGTCCTGTGACAGAAATATCATATGAGGACTGGCGCCATTATATGGCGACAAAACTCGATAGCGCTTTTCTTTGTATCAAGGCCTCTATCCCACATCTTTCTAAGAATGGGTGTGGGGTAATAATTAACATTGGTGCGTCCTCCGCGCATACTGGAAACCCTAATAGGGCTGTCGATGTTGCCGCAAAAATGGGACTAGCAGGACTAACCGGCGCGCTTGCAGTTGAACTTGCAGATAGAAATATCACAGTAAATTGTGTTGCCCCCGGACGAATTATGCGTGAAGGAGCTATCTCACCACATTTTCAATCCAAGCTAATTCCTATGGGACGAGAAGGAACGCCAGAAGAATTCGCCGGTACAGTAAGATTTTTATGCGGGCCTCACTCCCGATACACGACTGGTCAGACCCTTCACGTCAACGGAGGTTGGTACATCTCAATTAATTAATCTTATATGATAAAATTCCGTTAATCAGCACTAGCACAACCTATAAAAACCGGAGGAAAATCAGGCATAATACAATCTTGGCCCATCTCAATTATTAGGCAAAAAAACCGATAGCCGGATGGTTAGGAGCCACTCCAAACTCGCAGACACCATCACCAAAAACAAAAATATTAGACTTGTTCAGGTGAGGAATAATTACTAAAGGTAAAATTCCCTTCCTTATCTAAGGTTTTTAATAAAACTGGTAAAATCAAGTATTGAAGTTAGTTAATTCCAACACGTAATATAGTTGGCTACCGTAGCCAAAAAAGCTCCTTAATACTTTCATCAAAAAAGATTAGTTTATTCAAATGTTAATACTCGGATTAAATTTAGGTCTTCACGACGGTGCAGCCGCTTTGTTTGATAACTATAATTTAATTGCGGCAGTACAACAGGAGCGGATCACGAGAGTAAAGGGTGACGGTGACGGGTTTAATAATTCGTCTATTGATGAAGTCCTTAACATAGCGGGAACAACTAGAGATCAGATTGATGTTGTTGCGATGTCGCGAGCGTTTCTTCCAACTCGTTATTTGGACCTTAGCTCTCGAAGAAATGCAGTCTATAACATTCGACGCCTATTTGGTTGGGATGTTTTTAAAGATATTGCGGGGGAACTGAAACGTAATCAAACAACTGACACAATGCGTCTTGTCAAAACAAGCACCCTGAAAAGAGGGCTTAGACTCAGGGAAGATGCTATATTATTTTTTTCTAATCACCATTTTTCCCATGCTTTATCTGCATTTTTTTACACAAATTGGGACGATGCCCTTCTTTATACAGCAGACGGATGTGGGGACAACGTCCATTACTCCATTCGGCATTACGGTCAAGAAAACTTTACGAGTTTTTATGGAGATGACCGATGGCTTCTCAAACCAAGAGAAATCAATAGCTTGGGCCTCGCGTATGGATACGTCACGGAAGCTCTTGGTTACAAAATGAACCGGCATGAAGGTAAAATCACCGGTTTAGCTTCTTTTGGAAAGCCAGCAGCTTTTGAAGTGTTGAATTCAAAGTTTTGGGTAAACAGTTCAGGTATAATTTGTTCGTCTTATCCTAATTTTAAAAGTATGCAGTCAAATATTTCTGAACTTTCTAAGAACCTTAATCCCGCGGATTTTGCTGCCTCTATTCAAAAGCTTTTAGAGACCATCATCTGTCAATCTATTCAGTACTTCGTATTAAAAAGCGGTACAAAAAAAATAGCAATTGCTGGAGGTGTTTTTGCGAATGTAAGTCTTAATCGAAAAATTTCTGATGAAACTGGAGTAGAAGAAATCTTTGTTTTTCCAGGAATGGGGGATGAGGGGCTTTCAATTGGTAGTGTATTGGAGTTTCTTTTGGAACGAGATGGAGAAGCTTGTTGGTTACGTTCGCGGCGAATGTTAGAAGATGTTTATTTAGGTCGTGATTATGATACGCAAATGTTACACGCCCTAAACAACGCTAGTAACGTTGTTCGTATTCCAGGAGTCGCTGAAGAGGTCGCCGCAGAACAATTAGTCCAAGGAAAAATTTGTGGAATTTTTCGTGGGCGAATGGAATTTGGTCCGCGAGCCCTAGGTAATAGAAGCATTATGGCAGCTGCGACCGATAAAAAACTAAATGTTATATTAAACCAACGTTTAAACCGAACTGAATTCATGCCGTTCGCGCCAGTGGTTCTGGAGGAGAGAGCGTCGGAGGTTTTTGAAATTAACGCATCAAATCGTTACGCCTGCCGGTTTATGACGATTACCTGTCTTGTAAAGGAAAAATATAGAGAAAAAATTCCTGCAGTTGTCCATGTAGATGGTACTGCTAGACCCCAAACTATATCCCGATCGCAAAACCCATTCTATCACTCAATAATCAACGCCTACATGCGGAGGTCCGGTTTACCCGTTCTTGTAAATACAAGTTTTAACGCTCACGAGGAGCCGATTATAAATACACCCCAGGAGGCGATAACAGCATTACGGGAAAACAGGGTTGATTGTCTCGTTACTCCACATGGGGTTTATCAGAAACGTGGGTTTTAGCAGGATTATTCTTCTCTGTGGACCCAATTCAAGATACACAACTGGCCAAATTCTTCATGTCAACGGTGGCTGATATGTTTCAATTTATTAGATTTTGGTTAATTAGTACTAACCCACGCTGTAAGAACTGAAGGCAAATCAGGCATAATACAGTCCCAACTTTCTCCCCTGTCTTTTGAACGATAAAATGCCCCGTTTCCACGCTTTTCAGGTGCCATACCAAATCCACGAGCTCCATCCCCCATACCACAAAATAATACCTCAGGGTTTTCAGGATGGGGAATAAATGTCCATGGCATATAAGGCATGTCGATAGGCAGATTCGCGGAATTCCTCCATGATATTCCTTCGTCGTCACTAATTAGGATATGACCGTGTGGCGTCATTTCTTCACGAGCCCAAAACCCTGGAGACCCCTTTCCACCGCCGAGCACCATTCGGGACCTACCGCTGGGACCTTCACAAAAAAGCCATTCATGTGAATAACTGTAATATTCCGTATATTCATAAGGCATCCCATCTTCTGCGCGATACCAGTGTCCTCCTCCGTCATCAGTTCGAAAAAAGCCACGCGCTGAAGATACATAATAACGATCGAAGTCACCTGGTAGATTTGCGATAATGTGCATATCAAGGTAATCGATCCCATTACTGACATCCTCCCATTTTCTGCCACCGTCTAGGCTACGAATGACACCACCGTGCTCAAGCAGAACATAAATAAAATCCCGTTTTTCAGGGTGGATGTAGATATGACGCACGTGAGGTGGCACCTTACCACTATATGTAGCTGGCACAGTCCACTGCTCTTTGACCTTTTGGGGTAGGTCCACGAAACTACCCAGCTCGTGGAAGGTCAGACCTTTATCTTCACTTCGGTACAGACAAACAGGACCACTTCCCGCATAAACAATTTGTTCATCATGAGGGTCAACGGTAAAGGTTCGAACATCTCCGCCTAGGACCTTGGTCCAGCTTATCCCGCCATCTTGAGAACGATAGCCACCATCAAACGCAACAGCAGCAAAAAGAATTTCGGGCGTCTCACGGCACCCAGTAATATATTCAAGAGTTAAGCCAGTAAAACTCCTTCCTAACTCTTCGAAACCGCAACCTTTGCTGCGCAAAACGGTTAAGCCACTATTACATGCTATAAAATATCGTAATGCCTCCGACATTTTGCCATCCCCCGCTAATTAAAGGGCATTGGCGGGACGACGCAGTGTCCGCCACATATGCGAGACAGGTGTATTATCATTTCCAAGCCCTTCATTAGGATGATTGAAATGACGCCCGATAATATCTTCAAATTGATCAATAGAAACCCGTGTATTTGGATCAAAGGCATAAAGATCATTCAGACAAATCATTCGCGCCGACATATACCATTTATGGTTACGCGCATACTCGTAGTCCCTTTGAATATAGGGTTCTACCCGATAATCCGCTCCAAAACGTTTGGCATAAGCTTCTGGATATTCATATCCGACATCTTCGTCTGGAAAAAACCTTAAAGCCTGATGCATTCGGATGGCCCAGGAAACCTCTTCATCCACGTAAGGCTCCAACATCTGTGCCCCCCAATATCCATGATCGGGTCGAAAGAAAGCAATCACCGAAATGTCATGTAATAGACAGGCTAAAATCATTTTCTCCGGCAAGTTATTCTTCTGTGCTAAGGCAGCGCTTTGAAGTAAATGTTGTTTAGAAGGCCCAAAACGTAAGTTAAAAAAATCGAGTAGCGTGGGCTTTTCTGGCATGGGCGGCAAACGTGGGTCCTCCCCCATCAGAGATGGTTTTAAGGGCCCTAGATTAAATTTAGTTTCCACGGCTGACCACTCACCATCAGCCAGCTTATTTATAGCTGACCGGTAAATCATGAAGTCACCGAGTTCTCTCATTCTCTGGAATTCATCTTCTTCGGCTAATTCTGAAGGTCCTTTGGTTGTATCCACTTCGTGCCTCCCTCTAAATTTATAATTTCAGAAAGTGTATCTTAACCTTTAAAAAGCTCATAGCACCGACTTTCATTTGTTACGATATTTAATTTTACGTATAATTGGGTAAACTAAGAATATTTTCTATTCTTTCGAGAGATTAAACTCTAATGCAGGAATTTTTTGAAGCTATAAGGCTAGCCTTTGCACTGGCTTTTTCTGGTGACGCCGACCTTATAGAGATAATTTTACTGTCTCTCCGGGTTAGCCTAACCGCAATGTTTGTTGCTTGTATTATAGGATTTCCTCTAGGTGCGTTGTTAGCAATCAGTCGATTTACTGGGCGCGGTGCCGTATTGGTTATTATTAATGCCCTCATGGGATTGCCACCTGTAGTGGTCGGGCTAATCGTATACCTACATCTCTCAAGAGCTGGCCCAATGGGATCCTTTGGTCTCCTCTACACCCCAACAGCCATGATCATCGCGCAAATAATTTTGATCATGCCAATTATTGCCGCCCTCTCCAGGCAGGTAATAGAAGATCTTCACAATGAATACGCAGAACAATTCCGTTCGTTCTCCGTTCCTCGGTCCAAAGCAGTCCGTGCATTGATTTGGGATGGTCGCTATTCACTCTTAACAGTTGCATTGGCTGGATTTGGAAGAGCCATCGCCGAGGTAGGGGCCGTGATAATTGTCGGAGGGAACATCGATCATCTTACACGTGTTATGACAACCGCTATAGCATTGGAAACATCAAAAGGTGACCTGCCTTTGGCTCTAGCCCTTGGATTTGTTTTACTTTTTCTCGCATTGGCCGTAAATGCCGCCGTTATGTCTCTACGAATAACTACTGGTCGAATTTCTAATGTCTGAGGCAGTATAGGCGGAAAGCAAACCAGAAGGTAGTGGACCAAGATGTTATCTTTGAAAACAAAAGAACTAACCCTCAAATATGACAAAATTTGTTATATCAATAAGATAAATTTGATTCTTGAACCGAATAATTTCACTGTCGTTATGGGTGCAAATGGGGCAGGTAAAAGCCTACTCTTACGACTGTTGCATGGATTAATAAACCCAACATCTGGCACAATTTATTGGAATGGCAATCCGATGAATTCAGGCATTCGAAAGCAGCAGGCTATGGTTTTTCAGCGGCCTGTCCTACTGAGGCGCTCAGTCGCCGCAAATATAGACTTTGTCCTAGGGCTTAAAGGCCCAGGAAAACACGATAAACGAGATGAGATTCTAAAAAATGTAGGTCTTTTGGAATTTAGGAAACATCCAGCACGCATGCTATCGGTTGGGGAACAACAACGTTTAGCTCTTGCCCGTGCATTGGCTACAGAACCAGAAGTGATTTTTCTTGATGAACCAACCGCTAGTCTTGACCCCGCTTCTATACTAGCAATCGAAAAAATCGTAATGAACGCGCACACGGATGGTAGGAAAATAATTTTTATTACTCATGAACTGGGGCAAGCCAAAAGGCTGGCCGATGACATTGTATTTTTACACCAAGGAAAATTAATAGAGCACACCCCTGCAACTTCTTTCTTTGATAACCCGAGTTCGGAACCAGCAAGAGCTTATCTAGAAGGCCGCATCATACTTTAAACATGAAAAAATTATTAATCTTTGTAGTCGTCGCCATTTATATTTTTAATTTTACTACCAATACCAGCGTAGCAAATGACGGTAGGATTTTGTTGCAATCTACCACGTCCACAAAAAACTCTGGCTTTTATGAACATATTCTCCCCACTGTAAAAACCGACACAAATATTGTGGTTCATGTCGTCGCCGTTGGCACAGGACAGGCTTTAAGAAACGCCCGAAACTGTGATGCAGACGTTCTCCTTATTCATGCAAAATTAGAAGAAAAAAAATTTGTGGCCAAAGGTTTTGGAGTGAAACGGTTCAATTTAATGTATAACGACTTCATAATCGTAGGCCCGGTTAATGATCCCGCTAAAATAAAAGGAATGCGCTCCGCTACTGATGCACTCACCAAAATATTTAGATCAAAATCATTTTTTGCATCACGAAGCGATAATTCTGGTACGCACAGAAAGGAAGTCAAACTTTGGGAGTCAACTCCCATAAATCCATCGACGGCATCGGGAAAGTGGTACCTAGAAACTGGCTCGGGTATGGGCGCAACCTTGAATGCCGCAATTCAAATAGGTGCGTACACGATCACCGACCGTGCCACTTGGATTTCTTTTAAAAACAAGCGAGATTTTAGAGTTTTCGTACAGGGTGATGTTAAACTTTTTAATCAATACGGCGTCATTCTTGTTAATAAGAAAAAATGCCCAAACGTAAACTCAAAAGCCGGCCAAACATTCATTAATTGGCTCATATCTGAAAGGGGACAGAATTCTATTCAAAATTTTCGTCAAAACAATGAACAGCTTTTTTTCCCAAATGCTGATTAGATCTAAATGATTCTATCAACTTAATATCTAAGAGGAGAACAATTTAAACGTTATTTTTATTAACGTTAATATTACCCCAGCGGCTCTCCAAGGGTTGTGCATCGACGCAACATTCTGGTCTGATCTTTCGGCCAATCCGTTCTCGCATGCAAGCATGCAAGATTATCCCACATCATCAAATCACCAGGCTTCCATACATGTTCATAGTAATTATTTAGATCTTCGGTCAGTTCAAATAATTCACTAAGAATTTTCTCACTTTCTTCGCGATCTATTCCTTCGATCCACATACTATTCAGCCTCGATACATAAAGTGCCTTTCTCTTTGATCCCGGGTTTGTGACAATCAGGGGTTGGCTAAAATGGAAAATATTATCAAGATTAATGTTGAGGTCGAGACGTTCCACATTTCTATAATCATAGCCTTGCATTATCCGTGCATCCGCTAGTCTCACCTTTAAATCATCACGCATATTGTTATAGGCACCATAAAGGCTTGAAAATTTGGTATGACCGCCTTCTCTGGGAATTTCCATTCCGTAAAGAAATGAAGCCCTATGTGGCCGCTCATGGTAACATTTATCAGAATGAA
>CAZCKO010000017.1:0-42535 GCA_964499275.1 uncultured Rhodospirillaceae bacterium | reverse complement strand
CTATGCCGATTATTACATTTATTGATACGCCTGGTGCTTACCCGGGGATTGGGGCAGAGGAACGCGGACAAGCGGAAGCCATCGCACGTTCAATCGAGACATGTCTTAATTTGAATGTCCCAATAGTAAGTGTCGTAATTGGCGAAGGTGGCAGCGGAGGGGCTATCGCGATAGCAGCAGCTAACAGAGTTCTGATGATGGAACATGCTGTTTATTCAGTTATTTCACCCGAAGGTTGTGCATCAATCCTCTGGCGAAGCGCTGATCATGCAGAAGAAGCAGCGGGTGCATTGAAAATGACAGCAAAAGATTTACTTAATTTTGGTGTAATTGATGAAATTATTTCGGAACCTCTCGGTGCAGCACACCGCAATCGTCAAGAAACGATAAATCGGGTGGGTTCCGGGCTGGAAGGGGCTCTGAATGAAATTGAGGACATTGAGGGCCCAGTTCTGCGATCGCAGAGACGCGAACGATTTATGACGCTTGGTAACGATGCTTTGTCATCATAGCTTTGTGTGAACGTTCATCTAATTATCAGAATCACACTACCCGGCCGTGACAAAGTTTAAATTTTTTTCCTGAACCACAGGGGCACGCAGCATTACGTGGAACTTTGCCCCATGTTTCGGGGTCTTCGGGATCGACCCACCGTCCTATGGGTTCATGAAAGCACCAGCCCTGTGGAACATCTTCTGGATTTGTGGTGGCCGGATATATATTTGGATTACTTACAGGAATATTTTGAACCTCGGCTGCTGGATGGATGTTATCGGGTATTGCCGCCATTCCAGTGTCCCCACGATTTTCTTCTGTCTCGCCAATCTCGTAATCGATAATTTCTTCAGGATTTTCATCGGAGATTTCCATATGGCATAAAACCTGAGTAACAGTTTCACGCAACATTGCCAGCATTTGGTCGAATAAATCAAAGGCATCATGTTTATATTCGTTGAGAGGGTCCTTCTGCGCATAGGCTCTGAGACCGATGCCTTGCCGTAGATGATCTAACGCTAATAGGTGCTCCTTCCAAATTTGATCTAGGACTTGTAACAATACGCTTTTCTCTGCAAGACGCATCATTTCTGGGCCATAGTTGGCGACCTTTTCCGCAATTCTACGGTTCACGGCCTCAGTTATCTTTTCACGAATTTCTTCGTCGGCGATACCTTCTTCTTTTGCCCACTCTGAAACGGGTAGATCTAGGCCGGAAATTCGTAAAATTTCTTCATGAAGGGTGTCGGTTTTCCATTGTTCGGCATAAGCCTTCTCTGGGATACATTTTGAGACAATATCGTCAATAACTTCCAGTCGCATATCGGTAACAGTGGCAGAAACGTCTTCAACTTCCATTAACTCACGGCGTTGTTCGTAAATTACCTTACGTTGATCGTTCATAACGTCGTCAAACTGCAGCAGATTTTTTCTGATTTCAAAATTGCGTTCTTCGACTTTTTTTTGAGCCTTTTCTAGAGCTTTATTAATCCAAGGGTGGACGATTGCTTCACCTTCTTCGAGGCCGAGTTTTTGCAGCATCGTATCGATACGTTCAGAGCCAAAAATGCGCATCAAGTCATCTTCAAGAGATAAGAAGAATTTTGAGGCACCTGGATCACCTTGACGACCTGAGCGACCTCGAAGTTGATTGTCAATACGACGAGACTCGTGGCGTTCGGTGCAAATAATATATAACCCCCCCGCTTCTATAACAATTTCGCGGGCTGCCTCAATTTCGGTAGTAACTTTTGCACGAATCTCCGGCTCTTGTGCAATACGTTTTTTTTCATTCTTGATTTTTGAGAGTTCTTCAATGACTTGCATATCGATATTACCACCAAGTTGAATGTCGGTACCCCGGCCCGCCATGTTTGTTGAGATGGTAACTTGTCCTGGCTTGCCAGCCTGAGCGACTATCAAAGCTTCTTGCTCGTGGTAACGGGCATTTAGGACGTTGTGCTTAATTCTTCGTTTTTTTAGCAGTTCGGCAAGCTCCTCCGATTTTTCAATCGAAATTGTGCCAACGAGGGCGGGTTGCTTGCGGCCAATGCATTCTTCAATGAGCGTAATAACAGCGTCATCTTTTTCTGTAGTGGTTCGGTATACCTCATCATCGAGGTCTTCACGTATACATGGCATGTGGGTAGGAATTTCAACAACGTCCAAACCGTATATATCTCCAAACTCGCCTGCTTCCGTCATAGCTGTGCCAGTCATACCCGCCAATTTGGGATAGAGCCGGAAATAGTTTTGGAAGGTAATTGATGCTAGGGTCTGGTTTTCATTTTGAACTTCTACTTGTTCTTTAGCTTCAAGGGCTTGGTGTAGTCCTTCAGAATAACGCCTACCTTCCATCATCCGACCAGTAAACTCGTCAATGATGATGACCTGATTATCCTGAACGATATAATCGGTGTCTTTTTGGAACATGGTGTGCGCTTTAAGCGCTTGATTCACATGATGTACGACTGCGATATTATTGATATCGTACAAAGAAGCGCCATTCATTAAATCCGTTTTAGCCAGAAGTTCTTCAATCCGTTCTACTCCAGATTCAGTGAGAGCCACTGTTCTTTGTTTTTCATCTTTCTCATAGTGCTCTTCGGAAAGATTTGGGATAAGATCATTGATTCTACGATACATTTCAGATGAGTCTTCAGTAGGGCCCGAAATTATCAATGGTGTTCGTGCTTCATCGATCAGGATACTGTCTACTTCATCAATAATAGCAAAGTTGAATTTCCGTTGAGCCATGTCCTCCAGTCGAAACTTCATGTTATCCCGCAGGTAATCGAATCCAAATTCGTTATTAGTCCCATATGTTACATCAGCTGCATAAGCTTTCTGACGCTCAATATCGTCTAGTTCATGGACGATACATCCCACTGTCAGGCCTAGAAACTCATAGACTTGGCCCATCCATTGCGCATCTCTTTTTGCAAGATAATCGTTCACAGTGACGACATGGACACCTTGTCCGGCGAGTGCGTTAAGATATACGGGAAGAGTGGCAACTAAAGTTTTGCCCTCCCCAGTTTTCATTTCCGCAATTGCCCCCTCATGAAGGACCATTCCGCCCAGGAGTTGTACATCAAAATGGCGTTGCCCAAGAGTACGCTTTGCTGCCTCGCGCACAGTGGCAAATGCATCACACAATAAATCGTCGAGAGATTCCCCTTTGTTATAACGATCACGAAACTCATCTGTACGTGAACGCAGTTCTTCATCGCTTAGAGCCTCTAAGTCCTGCTCAAGCAAGTTGATTTGTGTGACTTTCTTCTCTAGTCGTTTTAGATAGCGACTGTTGGCGCTTCCAAAAACGCTCTCTGCAAGCGCAGCGAACATTTGACCTCTCTTATGTCTGGACTACTTTCCAATTTACGTTATTAAATGTTAATTGATTTGCAGACAAATAGGTATCTATCACGTGTCTGTCAACGATTAGCGGTATGTCACTTTCGGTTCTTTTATTCATTATATTCTTGTACGCTGCCTAACAGGAAATGTTAAAGAACAAAATTGTTGTAAATATACAACTTTTTAAAGTTGTCCACTTAATCTGCCACAGAAATGAAAAAAAATACGATGACAACTAAATCCCCTCTTGCTCCGAAAAAATTTCCCAATCTACCGAAGATCAATGGTGTTACCATCGCTGCTGGGTCATGTGGAATACGTTACAAGGGTTGTAATGATCTAATGCTGGTAGAACTGGCTCCGGGCACCGCTATTGCAGGAGTGTTCACAAAATCCTTGATGGCTGCCGCCCCTATTCATTGGTGTAGGTATGCTCTAAAAAATGCTCGTGCTCGCGCGATCGTGGTCAATTCGGGCAATGCAAATGCTTTTACAGGACGCCGTGGAGAATTGGCGGTTGCGGCAACTGTAAAAACTACCTCTAAACTTATTGGTTGTCGGAGAAATAACGTTTTTATTTCTTCAACAGGAGTAATTGGCGAGCCCTTAGAAGTTGAGAAACTAGTTAATACCCTCCCAAAGTTGAAAAATAAATTGTCTCCAAAATCATGGAAGGCTGCTGCTTCTGCAATAATGACAACAGACACATTTCCAAAAGGAGCCACTAGGACTACTGATATTGATGGTATTTCAGTGGCGTTAAATGGTATTGCCAAAGGCTCAGGAATGATCGCTCCAGACATGGGAACGATGCTAGGCTATGTCTTTACAGACGCAAATATTGCCCAACCGGTTTTACAAAAAGCTTTAAAGGCTTCGGCGGATAAATCGTTCAATTCAATTACCGTCGATAACGACACGTCAACAAGTGATACGGTTTTGTTATGTGCCACTGGAAAAGCTAAAAATAAGTTAATAACGAGTTTAAAAGACCCAAGACTTAAAAATTTTTTAGATTCACTAGAATTACTGATGATTGATCTTGCCCAACAGATTGTCAGAGACGGTGAAGGGGCAAGTAAGTTTATTGAAATTACGGTGACAGGTGCCGAGTCAAAACGAGCGGCCAAGAAAGTTGCGTTGGCAATTGCCAATTCACCCTTGGTAAAAACAGCAATTGCTGGAGAAGATGCAAATTGGGGGAGGGTTGTCATGGCGGTAGGCAAGGCTGGTGAAAAAGCTGATCGTGACTCGTTGCATATAACAATTGGGGGAGTGTCGGTGACTAGATGTGGAGCACGAGAACCAGAATTTGACGAGACCCCTGTGACGAAACATATGCGAGGTCAAAATATAGAAATTTCAGTGGACGTGGGTATCGGTCGGGGAAAAGCAACTGTCTGGACTTGTGATTTGACACATGGCTACATCGAGATAAATACGGATTATAGGACTTGAGGTTACAGGTTGGTTGGTGAACACCCCATAGTTACGGTGGTTGCAGTTGCACTAGTGGATGTTGATGGGCGTATTTTAATTTCTCAACGCCCAAGAGGTAAACCGATGGCAGGTCTTTGGGAGTTTCCCGGAGGCAAGATTGAAATAGGTGAAAGTCCAGAAAAAGCGTTAATTCGTGAAATAAAAGAAGAGCTCAATATAGATGTTAGTGATAAATGTCTCGCGCCTTTTACATTTGCATCACACAAGTATGAGAAATTTCATCTATTGATGCCCCTGTATGTGTGTCGAGTGTGGGAAGGTAATGTAGAGGCGATGGAAAAACAGGCACTTAAGTGGGTGCGCCCGAAAAACCTTGCAGAATACCCCATGCCTCCTGCAGATCGTCCGCTAGTCGCTATGCTTCGAGATTTATTGTAAACTCCGTATATGATTCTCTCTGTATTTCGTTCTAATCCTCGGGGATGGCTTATTGTAGCCGTCATTTTCTTTACAATAAGCTTTTCGTTTGCTGCACGAATGTCTTTACCTGTCCTTATCCCGGTTTGGGAAAAGGAATTTGAATGGACACGAACATTTCTAACTTCTGGCGCAGCATTGATCATGATTGTTATGGGTGGTGTGGCACCCTATGCAGGACATTTGCTGGATAAATTCGGACCTCGTTATCTTGTATCTGGGGGTACGATTTTAAGCGGCTGTTGTGTGATTTTGGCTGCATTCATGAACACCTCAGCGCTTTGGTTTTCGCCTGTATGGGTCTTTATAGGGATCTATTGTATTTTGTCTGCAATAGGTTATGGCATGGTTAGCTTGCCCGTTGCGACGGCAACTATCACACGTGAATTTGTTGAAAATCGGGGTTTGGCTACTTCAATCGGAACGTCTGGAGTTGGTGGAGGACAACTTTTGTTCATCCCGCTAATAGCATGGGTTATAGCCTTGGTTGGCTGGCGTCCCACATTAACTTTATTCGGTGTACTAATCGTTGGAATGGGTATTTTGGCCTTTCTCCTTTTACCCGGTGACGGGAAACGAGGCGAGAAGAAAAGAAATATAAGCAATGGTTCGAAATCATTTTCAGAGAAATTCAATATCCTGATACGCCATCCCGTCTTTTGGCTTTTGGGGGGCGCGTATTTCATATGTGGTTTTACGACGGCGGGCGTAGTTAAAGTTCATTTAATTCCCTACGCAGCGTCATGTGGCTTCTCAATTACTACTGGAGCTGCAGCAACAGGTATCCTGGCAGGTTTTGATATGTTTGGGATGGTTGTGTCAGGTTATTTAACCGACAGAATGAACCGCCCAGGGCTTTTAGGCGCTGTATATTTTTTACGGGCACTTTCATTTGTTATGTTATTTTTTATTACGGATAATTATGCCGTATTATTTTTATTTGCGATCATATTCGGCACTCTTGATTTTGCCACTGTCCCCCCGACAGCTGGCTTGGTAGCAAGTCATCTCGGGGTGAGCACTATGGGCTTTAACATGGGTATTTTATTTCTTGGTCATTCGCTTGGTGGTGCTCTTGGAGCTGTTGCCGGCGGCACCATGTTTGACCTCTTTCAAACCTATGACTGGACATGGATCATGGCTCTTACACTTGCCCTGGTAGCCGCTGTACTCGCCTGGTCCGTACCTGAAAAAAGGGATACCCGACCAAGAACTGTCAAACTTGAGGTGGTTCCATAAGCTCAATCTAAACTTTCGGTTTAACTGGTTCACCAGCTGATTTTTCTTCAGTGTCCAAAGCATCAGCCAATCGATGTGAGGCGCTACCGGGACGTAATGGTCGTGGTTGAGAATTCTCTGGGGCCCAGCCGGTTAAATATATAATTTGAAACGTTGCTTTTATCCTCCCGTTGCTGTCTCCATACAGCTCCTGGTAGCGGTCTGCGACCTGCACAAACATTTCTCTTTTTGAAAAACTGCGAATTCGTCGAAGAGTGGCGTTAGCTTCTCCCATACCCCGCAAATCATGCATGAGGGAAAATACATCTGAGTAGGTAACAGTGATAGTGTCGGTGTCTGCAACGGGTAAATTATACCCTGAACGCTGTAAAAGGGCGGCGCCGTCGGATAACTGGACAAAGGGTGAGATACGAGGCCAAACTCCTGCAGAAATTTTATTCTCTACCTCAAACATAACTTCCCTAAGCTCTATTAGAGTGTTCCCGCCAAACATCGCCGCCAAAAACAAACCATCCGGTTTTAGAGTTTGTCGACATTGAATGAGGGTTCCGAGTAAATCATTGGTCCAGTGTAAAACTAGATTACTGATAATTAGGTCTGCACAAGAATCTTTGATTGGTAATACTTCTTCACTACCTACTAACTCTGAACCATAAGGTTCACGTGTAAGACCCAGCATTATTATATTATTGACCGATAAATTTTTCGACAATAATTCTTTGAGGTGGTGACTTCTCGCACCAATATCGATGGCAAGATCAAACTTGCGTCTGACATCGGCAAGACGATCAGCCAGGCGCCCTGCCACCTCTCGGAATAAAAAATCATGTGCAGCAAAGCTATTGGCCGCCCTTTTACGCTGAAGTTGGAGCGCTAAGCGATCAAAAATATCGTTTTTGCGGGCAACATTTTCTGACATATATTTGATTATGCCATGCGGTAAAACCTGGATAAAGCCGTGTAAGTTGTCGCCCTTATTTCCTTTGCTTACAATGGGCTACAACTTTAACAATGAATTCAAAATATGTGTTCCATGACTGATCAAATTTCTCCAGAAAAACTTCGCCGTTGGCTATTAGATGATGATGAACTCGCCTTAATTGATGTGAGAGAAGAAGGTATCTTTGGCGCAGACGGTCATTTGCTGTTTGCTGTTTGTCTACCGATGAGCAGGCTTGAACTGGACATTCTATCTCTAGTTCCTCAAAAATTTGTAAGGATAGTTTTATGCGATGGCGGCGATGATTTGGCAAAGCGGGCAGCCGCCAAACTATATAGTTGGGGCTATTTAAATATCTCAATTCTAGAAGGGGGAGTGCCCGGTTGGGAGGCTGCTGGTAACATTGTGTTTAGGGGTGTGAATGTCCCTTCAAAGGCCTTTGGAGAATTTGTAGAGATAGAGTCCGAAACTCCAAATATTTCTGCCGAGGAACTGAAGACCATGATGGATAGTAATGAAGACATGGTTATTCTGGATAGTCGCCCTTTCACTGAATATAACAGAATGAATATTCCGACCGGTATTGATTGCCCCGGGGCTGAGTTGGTTTACCGTTCCCATGATCTAGTTGATGATGATGACCGAAAGGTCATTGTGAATTGTGCCGGTCGAACAAGAAGCATTATCGGAGCGCAGTCACTTATCAATGCAGGGGTCCCCAATAAGGTTTTCGCGCTTCGTAACGGTACTATGGGTTGGGCGTTGGCTGGGTTTGATCTTGAAACTGGGTCTGACCGAACTTTTTCAGAAATCAGCCAAAAAGGTTTGCAGCGTGCAATTGATTGTGCCGATAGAGTTTCTAAACGGTTTGGTATTGAGGGTGTAAATATTGAAAGGCTCAGAAACTGGCAACTGGAAAAAAAGGACAATTCAATTTTTATGCTCGACGTGCGGAATCCCGATGAATACGCCCGCGGGCACTTACCGGGCTCTATTTCTGCTCCGGGCGGCCAGCTAATTCAAGCGACGGACAAATGGGTTGGGGTTTTAAGGAGTTATTTGGTGCTTATTGACGATAATGGGGTGCGCGCGACGATGACGGCATCGTGGTTGAAACAAATGGGCTGGCCAAAGGTTTTTGTCTTGAAGGATGGACTAACTGATAACGAGCTCGAAGAGGGTTTTCCCGAGTTGCCTCGTTTGCCGCCTGAAAACTCAGAAATAGAGAAAATTTCTCCAAAAGATTTGTTGCGTGAAATTAATAACGATACGGTTACGGTGGTAGATGTTGCAACAAGTCTCGAATATAAAGCATCGCATATCCCTGGTGCATGGTGGGCCGTTCGTTCAAGGTTAGAAGGTAAAATTTCTTCTATCCCGGGAAATGACGCTTTAGTTTTTACCTCCCCGGAAGGGGTCCTCGCAGCCTATACAGGATCAGATGCTTCATTTATTACAGAAAGAAAAATTAAAATATTGGAGGGTGGAACTGCTGCTTGGCGAGCAATGTCGTTACCTGAACAAGCAGGGTTTGAGAATATGGCTGATGTAAATAATGACATTCAATATAAAGCCTACGACCATGATGATAATGTTGAGATGCATATGCAGGAATATTTGAGTTGGGAGACCGGCCTCGTTGAACAGGTGGAAAGCGATGGGACTGCGCGTTTCAAGCATTTTTCAACCTAAAATATTCCTACTGTTCTATTGAAATAGTAAACTAATGATGGAAAATTTTTGTGCCTAAAATCGAAATTTATACCTCTGACTTTTGCCCGTTTTGTGCGCGGGCCAAAAATCTTTTAAATAAAATGGGGGCCACTTACACAGAGTTTAATGTTGATATGAATCCTGCGTTGCGTATTGAGATGACAGAGAGAGCTCAGGGAAGAACATCAGTGCCACAAATATTCTTCGATGGAAAATTGATTGGTGGATCTGATGATCTAGCTGCTTTGGAAGTTTCGGGTAAGCTAGAAACTTTGTTATAGCTTCCAGTGTTTTGTCTTTGCCTAAAGGCTATTCATAAAGTTTAAATCGCCCTTTATTTTTGAAAAATTGGTGTAGAACCCGGTGAGAGTTTAACAGCGCAAATACGTTGTTTCACAGATTTTTGGTTTTTTGCAAAAGTATCTTCCTCATAAGAGATTACCCTTAAATCTTTAGAAAAAACTGAGAAGAGTTCTCCCGGTCTGAGTAAATATTCAGGATTTGATGGCTTGCCTAGTTTTTCATTTCCCAAACAAAACGTTTCGTAGATTAAGACGCCATTTTCATCAAGTGAATTGATAATTACAGGAAATAGGGGCCGATATAGATAATTTGTAACCACAATTCCGTTGAAAAGTCTGCCTTCCAGAATCCAGGGGCTACCATCCTCTAAGTCAACTTCAAGCCATTCAACATTATTTGAACCTTGTACAAGATTTGAAATGTTTCTGTCTATTGCTGTAACCTGACATCCGATAGAATTTAAATAATGTGAATGCCTTCCATTTCCAGAGGCCAAATCTAAAACATGACCGCCGGGTTCAATTAATGGTGCGAAACGGGTTACCCACTCTAACGGATTATTTGATGAAAGAAGTTTCATATCCTACTTGATAATAATTTGCACTTGATTTAACAGATATTGACATCATTTAAATGTAATCTGGTTGTAATATCTAACCGGCGGTAATTTTGTATAATGATATTATTTGATTTAACTTGCGGCAATGACCATACATTTGAAGCATGGTTTCCTAGCAGCGATGGTTTTGAAAAACAGCGGAAAGCCAATAAGGTTGAATGTCCGGTTTGCGGCGATACTAAAGTTAATAAAGCGCTGATGGCCCCTGCAGTGTCTGGTGCTAAGAAAAAGGGTGAAAAAACGGTTCGCCTGTCTCCTAAAGCTCAGAAGCAAATGGGGCAATATATTACGGCACTTAGGGAAATTCGTGAACATGTTGAACAAAATAGTGATTATGTAGGGGGAAAATTCCCGGAAGAGGCACGTAAAATCCATTATGGCGAAACTGAGGAACGCAGTATACATGGTGAGGCGACAGCTGAAGAGGCTGAAGAGCTAAGTGAAGAGGGCATAGACGTGCAACGAATACCATGGGTTCCAACACACGATGCTTAAATAGGTGCAAGGTGTTCTTTACCCTGGGTAGTTTACTTGGCTTTCTCCGCACAAAGCATGTAATTCACAGCTACGTCATTCGAAAGTAACCAATTATCTTTCAGAACATTGTACTTTACCCCAGTAATATTTGTAATCGCCAAAGCCTGATTGCCTAAATACCCAGTAAGTTCAGATGGTTTAACAAAACGTTTCCATTGATGAGTACCACGTGGTAACCAGCGTAATATATATTCGGCACCAACAATGCCAAAAGTAAATGATTTGGCAGTACGGTTGAGGGTGGCAAAAATTCCTATTCCACCGGGCTTTATCAATTTTGCGCAAGACAAGACGAATAAATCAATGTCGTTAACATGTTCAATTATTTCAAGAGCTAGAATAATATCAAACGTGGTCTTTTCTGCTACCAATGTTTCAGCAGAACTAACACGGTAATCAATTTCTAACTGACTTAATTTAGCGTGTTGGCGTGCAACTCCTATACATTTTTTTGACGCATCTATGGCCGTTGTCGTTGCGCCCATCCGGGCCATTGGTTCTGTTACTAATCCGCCGCCACAGCCAATATCCAGTGCTGTTAATCCTTCCAATACATTTAATTTTCGCGGATCGAGCTCGAAATGTGTACAAATTTGCTTACGGATATACTCCAGCCTTATAGGATTAAACCGGTGTAAGGGACGAAAATCACCCTCTGGGTCCCACCAAGAATCTGATAACGCCGAAAAACGTTCAATTTCCACCGAATCAACAGTATTTTGGTGTTTGGTTTTGGCCTTTGACATTTTAAACCATCTGATTGGATAAATTTGGAATCTTGAATCACTTGCAACCTAATAATGATATAGAGTAAGAAAACGCCCGCTGCACGTAGTATCATGTAATTTTTGTTGTTATTCATTTTAGTGAGACGATTTGCGAGTGGCGGCGAGCATTTTTTCGGGTGGATTTGATTATGATACGGGTTGTCCAAAAATTTGGTGGCACCTCGGTTGCCGATATTGACCGTATACAGGCTGTAGCTCAAAGGGTTAAAGCGGAGGTGGATCGAGGTAATGAGGTTGCCGTTGTTGTTTCTGCCATGTCGGGCACAACCAATCAACTTGTTGACTGGACGGTCAAAGCAGCTCCTCTCCATGATACCCGGGAGTACGATACTGTTGTCGCGGCTGGGGAACAAGTGACAGCAGGTCTTTTGGCTCTATCCTTGCAGACTTTGGGCGTTGATGCTCGCTCTTGGCTTGGCTGGCAGGTGCCACTGCGAACTGATGATGCACATAGTAAAGCGAGAATTAAGGATATTGAAACCGGTGATCTTGAATCGCATATAATTTCTGGACAGGTTGCTGTTGTTGCCGGATTTCAAGGTCTTGGTCCCAATAATAGAATTACAACCCTCGGGCGGGGTGGTTCCGATACGTCAGCTGTGGCTCTTGCAGCTGCTTTAAAGGCTGACCGTTGTGATATATTTACGGATGTGGATGGAATTTATACTACTGACCCAAGGATTGTTAGCAAAGCGCGTAAACTTGATCGAATTACATATGAAGAAATGCTTGAGATGGCATCGCTTGGTGCGAAGGTATTACAGACTCGCTCAGTGGAGCTTGCTATGAATCACAACGTTAGGGTTCAAGTGAGGTCTTCTTTTTCAGACGTAAATGGAACATTGGTTGTAGATGAAGGGGAAATTGTGGAACAGGAAATTGTCAGTGGAATAGCTTATAGTAAGGATGAAGCGAAGATCACACTGGTGCGCGTGGCCGATAAACCAGGGGTAGCTGCATCCATTTTTGGTCCTTTGTCAGAGGCCAGCGTTAACGTTGATATGATAGTTCAAAATGTATCTGAGGATGGTAAGACTACAGATATGACGTTTACGGTTGCAAAACAAGATGTTGAACGGGCACGGGATATTTTAGAATTTAATCAGAGCCTACTCGATTACGAGCGCCTGATTTCAGATTCAAATGTTGCTAAAATCTCTGTAATTGGTGTGGGTATGAGAAGCCACGCTGGTGTAGCCCAGCGTATGTTTACAGCCCTTGCGGAAAAAGGAATTAATATTCAGGTGATCTCAACATCTGAAATTAAAGTAAGTGTTCTGGTGTCCGAAGATTATACAGAATTAGCTGTAAGGGCCTTACACACCGCCTATGGGTTAGATAGCGCGTAGATAAAGGGCCGGTATTACGGCTGAAAGATAATGAAGGCAAAATGACGAAAACGGTTGGTACAGCAATACGGCCGCTACTCCGGCGTGTTCAAGGCGTAATGTCTGGCAGAGGAACGGCCCAAGCGCGGTTGGATAAGCTTGTCAAAGTAATAGCTGCAGAGGTAGTTGCCGAAGTTTGCACGGTCTACGTGATGCGTGCTGGTGAGGTATTGGAACTATTCGCGACAGAGGGTCTAAACCCTTCAGCTGTTCATAAAACCCGCTTGAGGGTTGATGAAGGGTTAATAGGGGATATTGCTGCACATGCACGTGTTTTGAATCTCGCTGATGCACAGACGCACCCAAAATTTGCATACAGACCGGAGACCGGTGAAGAAATTTATCATTCATTTTTAGGCGTTCCAATATTGCGTGGAGGTCGAGTACGCGGGGTTCTTGCTATTCAGAATAAAGCAAAAAGGGAGTACACCGAAGAAGAAGTCGAGGCCCTAGAAATGATTGTTGTGGTTTTAGCAGAACTTATAGCTGGCGGAGATCTCGTCGGTCCAAGTGAACAAATAACTGCAGAAGGTAATGCCATTCTGCCTCTTAGAATGACAGGAATACAGATCAATACAGGTGTCGCCGTGGGTGAAGCAATATTACATCAGCCACGCGTCCAAATACCTGAAATGTTTGCTGAAGATCCAGAGCTTGAAAAGCTTAGACTTCAGAAGGCATTGGCTGAGATGCAGCAGGCGATTGATGATCTATTTGCAGCAAAAGAACTTTCTGGTCGAGGCGAGCACCGTGATGTTTTTGAGGCGTATCGTCTTGTAGCACACGATTCCGGATGGCTTAATCGACTAAGGGAAGCGATCGCTAGTGGTTTAACAGCAGAAGCTGCGGTCCAAAAAGTCCAAGACGATATTCGAATTCGTATGAATATGGCGACCGATCCGTATCTACGAGAACGGATGCACGATTTCGAAGATATTGCCCGTCGTCTACAGCAACATTTAAGTATCCGACCGATTACAGCAGCCCGTGATGTTGAACTTCCCAACGACGTAGTTTTGTTGGCTGACAATATGGGACCTACTGAATTACTTGATTATGAGCCTCATCGATTACGCGCTTTGTTACTAGAGGAAGGTTCAGCTACAGCACATGTTGCGATTGTTGCCCGCGCGTTAGATATTCCTGTGGTGGGTCGAATTACAGGCCTTCTGAATAGGATAGATCCGAATGATCCAGTAATTGTTGATGGCGATAATGCACAAGTCTTCGTCAGGCCTAGTGAAGATATCCAGCAAATGGTCGCAAGTACGATCCAAGCGAGAACAGAACGCCAAAAAATGTATGCAGCTTTAAAGGAAGAAGAACCAGAAACACTTGACGGCCAACGCATATCTCTAAATCTAAATGCTGGTTTGTCGATTGACCTGGAACATCTTAAAGATACTGGAGTTGATGGTATAGGGCTTTATAGAACGGAAATTCCATTCATGGTTCGAGAGGAATTTCCAAGTGTTGTAGGCCAGACTGAGCTGTACAGAAATATTTATGAAATGGCTGATGGTAAACCCATAATGTTTCGCACCCTCGATATAGGGGGTGATAAACAGTTACCCTATTTTCATGATGTAGCTGAAGAAAATCCTAACATGGGTTGGCGAGCGGTAAGGGTCGCCCTTGATCGACCTTCTATGCTACGGCAGCAGTTGCGAGCTTTGATTCGTGGCGCCAATGGTCGAAATCTAGCAATAATGTTTCCAATGGTGGCTGAAGTCGCAGAATTTGAAGCAGCAAGGGCTATCCTCAATAAGGAATTAGAACGCGAGAGAAAAAGAGGAGGGGTTCTCCCATGTGAATTACGTGTCGGCGTCATGTTAGAAGTACCTGGCCTTATGTGGCAACTTAGGCCCTTGCTAAACCGGGTAGAATTTTTATCTGTTGGTAGTAACGATTTATTCCAATTTCTTTTTGCGACTGACCGCGGAAACCCAAGAGTTGCAAATCGCTATGATGTTTTGTCGCCGGGCCTTTTATCACTGCTAAAAAATTTGATAGTAGAAGCGCGGAATGCTAATGTAGATATCTCCTTATGTGGCGAAATGGCAGGAAATCCAGTAGAGGCCATGACATTAATAGGTCTAGGATTTCGCACAATTTCGATGGCTCCGGTCAAAGTTGGCGCTGTACGTGCTATGTTAAGAGCGGTTGATGCATTAGCGCTCTCCAAGTATGTCGATAGCCTGCTAGATTTACCAGATCATAGCGTAAGACAGAAATTGATAGCCTACGCTCATGATCATAATATTCCCATCAGGGAAGGCTGATAAATTTGGAAATTTAAGAAACCGTTGATTTGGAAAGCCGAATTCTGTTACTAACCACACATACCACTTTCTAAAAGTGTATTATCCAATTAGTTGATGAGAGTGTAGCATTGGCAGAGTCCGGGAAAGAAACGGGATCTGAGTTGGGCGCCATTGATGAAATGCCCCGAGAGTTTGGCAGGGCATTTCGTGATATGCGGCGGGAATTAAATCGCGATTTAGTCGAGGTCGCTGATGCCCTACGGATTCGTGAAGTTTATTTAAAAGCTATAGAAGAGGGTAGGTTCGACCAATTGCCAGGGCCTACTTACGCAACTGGGTTTGTACGCGCGTACGCTGGCTATCTTGAACTAGATATTGAAGAGGTAATGAGAAGCTATACTGAGGCGACTGATGACCAAAACGACCTGAAACCATTGGTGCCCCCCTCTCCCATAAACGAAACACGTTTACCGACCGGCTTCGTATTATTGCTTGCCGCAGTACTTACTATCGGTACTTATGGTGGTTGGTATTATTTGACACTGCATGGTCAAAACTCCAGACAAACTGTTTCAGGTTTGACTGAACAAATTGCTAAGACTGCAGGTTTAGAACCAAATTCTAATAATAGTCCTACGTCTGAACCCAAAGAAACTTTGCGACCCACTAATAAAAAAAATAAACTCGATCATTCTAGTGACAAAGAAATTTCTACTAAGGACCCGCATATGGATAAAAATCGGAACACAACAACTATAGAAAAATCTGATTTGGCGGGATTGGTAGGAAATAAAAATAACAAAGGTTTAAGTAGTGAAAAAATTTCAGATAAAAAGAAAATACCAATAGGGACTCCGACTTTGAAGCCCGCTGGATCCAATCCAACTATCAATTTGATTGAAAAAAAAGTTAGTGATTTAGATAATGTAAACAAATCAGCGGTGGCACCGAAAACAAATGCACTTAAAAAACATAGGATAATTTTACAGGCTAACATGACATCTTGGGTAGAGCTCAGGGACTTAGATGGGAAAAGATTGATTTCAAAGATTTTGAGAATAGGAGATACATATAAGGTTCCAAATCAGCCTGGAATTAAGTTTACCACCGGCAACGCTGGTGGGGTCGATATTCTTGTTGACGGGAAGAAAATAGAACCGCTTGGACCTGTTGGAGCTGTTTACCGTGACATAATTATGGACCCCGCTTCTCTTCTTTCTCGTAAGCCTAGTGAACGTTAAAAACCAATGCCAGAATTACAACCAGTTCGGGGAACGCGCGACATTATGCCGGAAGATTGTAGGCAGTATCGTTATCTGGTGGATAAAGTACGTAATTTTGCCGAGCGTTATGGTTATTCTGAAATTGCTACCCCAATTTTTGAATTTTCAGATGTATTTAAACGTACTCTTGGCGATACGTCAGATATTGTCACAAAGGAGATGTATACTTTTTCAGATAAAGGCGGCGAAGAAATTACCTTGAGGCCTGAGGGTACAGCTGGTGTTGCTCGAATGCTGATTTCTAATGGCTTAACACAGAACTTGCCGCTGAAATATTTTTATAACGGTCCTATGTTTCGGTATGAGCGTCCACAAAAAGGTAGGTTTAGACAATTTCATCAAATGGGCGTTGAGCTTCTCGGCGTTCCCGAGGCAATAGGCGATATAGAGGTTATAGCACTTGCCGCTCATGTTTTGGATGAGTTGGGTGTTTTAACCAAATCTAAGCTGGAAATAAATACGCTTGGAAATACTAAAAGTCGCATGGACTACCGTCAGAAATTGATCGATTACCTGCAGGGATTTCGTAAGGACCTCTCTGAAGATAGCCAGAGCCGACTTGAACGGAATCCGATGAGAATTTTGGACTCTAAAGCAAAAGTTGATCGGGAAATTGTATCCAATGCTCCCGAATTTTCTGAAAGTCTTGATTTGGAATCAACGGAATTTTTCGCGAAGGTAAAAGAAGGCCTAGATAATTTATCTATCTCGTACCAATTGAATCCTCGCCTTGTAAGGGGTTTAGATTATTATTGCCATACCGCTTTTGAGTTCACTACGGAAAATCTTGGGGCTCAGGGTACAATCCTTGCAGGTGGAAGATACGATGGTCTTGTCGAACAAATGGGTGGTCCCGCGACAGCAGGAATCGGCTGGGCAGCGGGTATAGAACGTTTGGCAATGTTAATCAATAATGCTCCAGAAAAGAAACGACCCATTGCTGTGGTTCCGGTTGGACCGGAATTGCAGGAAGAAGCATTGGTGTTAACACAAAAATTACGGTCCTCTGGATACGTCGTCGAATTAGGGTATCGTGGTAATATCAGTCGCCGTTTAAAACGTGCAAATACTTTAAACGCCTCGGTTTCCATAATTCTTGGACCCGATGAAATAAACCGTGGTAGTGTTACAGTACGTAATCTGGATACGGGAAATCAAGAGGAAGTATCGTTTGAAGCCCTCTCGGACTATCTTATAGATTTCCTTTAGTAATATTTTAATTAGTTATTATCAAACCTCGATTAAATTTTTCCGAGCAATTATCAGATATTCAGTCTTTTAGGTGTTTAAAAGTTATTTTCTTAATTAAATTATTTCTGAGTTTCTTTAACATGCCTCCAGTCGGCCGCTATTTGACGGTGTCGAAAGGGAAAAGCTGTGAATTTGGATGAAAAGCTTAATAATCTTGTTAGGCGGCGAGATGAACTAACACAACTGATGTCGGGGCAACACAACACCAATCCAGAAGAATTTGTTCGCTTTTCTAAGGAATATGCAGAGCTAACACCTGTTGTTGAGTGCATCGAGGAACTGCGTACGTTGCAAAATGAGATTGCAGACCTTGGAGGGATTGTTGCTGATAAAAGTACGGATTCCGAAATGCGGGCTCTGGCAGAAGAGGAAATGTTTCAGTCTCGGTCTCGTTTGCCTGTGATAGAAAAGCGTCTAAATATACTATTATTGCCTAAAGACGCTGCGGATGAAAAAAATGCTATTCTTGAGGTTCGTGCGGGTACAGGCGGGGAGGAGGCGGCTTTATTCGCCGCTGATCTATTCAGAATGTATCAACGCTATTCTGAACGCCGAGGGTGGAATTTTGAAGCAATGCAACTTTCGGATACTGGAATTGGTGGTCTTAAAGAGGGTATAGCTGAAATTTCTGGTAAAGGAGTTTTTTCGCGTCTTAAGTATGAATCCGGGGTGCATCGTGTGCAGCGTATACCAGATACAGAATCCGGTGGGCGTATTCATACCTCAGCTGCTACAGTTGCTGTAATGCCGGAGGCGGAGGAGGTCGATGTTGTTATTGAAGACAAAGATATAAGGGTTGATACTTATCGTTCGCAGGGGGCAGGCGGGCAACATGTTAATACTACAGATAGCGCTGTTCGTATTACGCATTTGCCTACAGGGATAGTTGTTAGCCAGCAGGATGAAAAGTCACAGCATAAAAATCGTGCTAAAGCCATGAAAGTTTTGCGAGCGCGGGTATATGAGGCCGAACGCGTGGATCTTGCAGAAGAACGCGCTACGACCCGAAAAAATCAAGTAGGTACAGGAGACCGTTCGGAAAGAATTAGGACTTATAATTTTCCGCAAGGGCGGGTTACCGATCATCGGATTGGATTAACATTACACAAATTAGATAGGATAATAGAGGGGGATGCTCTAGATGAAGTCGTAGATGCACTGACTGCGGAAGATCAGGCCGCATTATTGGCGGAGCTCTCGCAAAAGTGAATGAATTGACAATCGGCTCAGCGCTAAAATTAGCTACATCAAAGTTATCCGCGGCGGGTGTCCAAAATTCAAAATTAGACTCTAAGTTATTGCTTTGCCATGTTGCGGAGATTGGTCCGGGTTCCTTGTTTTCAAACATGGACAGGGAATTAAATATAGAGACATTGCAGAGATTTGAAAAATTGGTTCAGCGGCGCGTGTTACGGGAACCTGTTTCTCATTTAATAGGTCAAAGGGAATTTTGGAGTTTATCATTCGATGTGAGCTCAGACGTCCTCGATCCGCGCCCGGCGAGCGAAACTTTAATTCAAGCAGCGATCGATTTTGTGGGAAATAAAGAAAAAGTCATTTCAACTTTGGATATAGGAACAGGTAGTGGATGTCTTATTATCTCCCTTTTAACGGAGTTACCCTTTGCGAGAGGTGTCGGTGTCGATATTTCTGAAGCTGCTTTAATTATTGCCCGCAGAAATGCTGAAAAAAACTTAGTCAAAAATAGGATAAATTTTTTTAAGTCCTTCTGGGGAAAAGATATCTCGGAAAAATTTGAAGTCATTCTTTGTAATCCACCCTATATATCAGAAGCGGAGAGAGAGTTTTTAGAACCCGAAGTTTGCGACTATGAGCCAGATTACGCTTTATTTGGTGGTCAAGACGGACTTTCAGCCTATCGCCAACTTGCACCAAATATTTACCGATTACTCAAACCAGAGGGCTTTGCAGTACTTGAATGTGGCAGAGGGCAAGCGAAGTCAGTGATAGAAATCTTTTCCGATGCGGATTTCAAGCACGTTGAAACTCGGTTAGATTTTGATAGAATAGAAAGATGTTGTATTTTTCGGCGATGACCCAAATAATTTAAGTCAAAAAAAGGCTTGGAAAGCAGAGCCATCCCAACTAGTGTGCAACTACGGTGAATGAAAAAGGCCAAAGGCCACTCACCTAAATGTTCCTGAAAAGGCTGCGTGAGCAGATCCACAACAACCATAGTGTCAGGTTATGAAAGTGGGGAGCAAACGTCAGGACGACGAACTAGGTTCGTTAGCCGTTCGGGGTTAGTGACAACAATAACCGGAATAAAATTTATGAGATCAGGTCCTAATAACCGGCGCTCTCGCGGCCGGGGGAACTCGGGTCGTGGTAATCGGCCTCAGCGTAGTAACAATTTTGATAGTAATGGTCCCGATATCAAAGTACGGGGTTCTGCTCAACAAGTTGTTGAAAAATATCAAGCATTAGCGCGTGAGGCAGCGACAGCTGGTGACCCCGTAAAGGCTGAGAATTATTTTCAACACGCGGAACACTATTACCGCTCTATAAGCACAAATGGCAGCGCAGATAATAAGAAGGGGCAGCAGCAAAGAGAAAATCATCGCAATAACCAAGATAATGGCAAAGACCATCAAAAAGCTGCCAATGAAATTCCAAAAGATAAGGTTAATGGTTTGAAAAATGAGCCATTAAGTTCAGCGAGTTCTGATCCTCAAGAAAAAGATGGGGACGAGGTCACTGAAATAAGGAATGGGTTCGCTGAAATTGAAGTTGCCGATCAGATTGCTTCAGAAACTCTAAAAGTCGATGATGATTCTAACCCCAAAGCTTTGGCGGACGAAACAGAAGAACCGACTCACGCCTAATATAAGCGTTCGGGGTTCTAAACATTGTTTAAGAGTTCTATCAAAAATTTACCTGGAAAATGATCTTTCGAAACCAGTCGGTTTATGGGTTATAGCTCGATCGAGATCAATGTTGTGGCAGCATTTTTATAGATAATGGAGATAGAGAATGATGAATGTTGGATTTGTAGGTGTTGGCGCTATGGGAAATCATATGGCGACCCATGTTTTGAATAGTGGGAAATTTAAGGATGTTTATGTCTATGATTTAAGTAAATCTGCTGTCAATGAGTTAGTTAAGAATGGAGCTAAGGCTTCACCTTCTCTTAAGCAACTAGGTAGAATTTGTGATGTTATAGTAATCATGGTTGGGTATGACGATCAGGTGCGTCAAGTTGTTACAGATCTTGCAAAAAGCAAAGCCAAAAAAGGCAGTGTTTTAGTTATTACAGCGACAAGTCATCCAGATATGATATTAGAAGCGGCTGCGATCGCTAAAACGGGCGGGCTTAAAATTGTTGATGCTCCTGTTTGTTTTGGTCTTGGTGGAGCGCGTGACGGCACATTGGCCTCAATGGTCGGCGGCACAGTTACTGACGTCAAAAAGGCGACGCCGGTGATAGCATGTTATTCTCGCGCTGTTCATCACTTGGGTAGCCTCGGGTGTGGTGAGATTGGCAAGACTGTTAACAATATGCTGCATTGGGTGCACAGCTTGGCTAACCAAGAGGTACTACTTTTGGCGAAGTGTTATGGAATTAACCCACAAAAAATGCGTGAGACCCTGCTCCAAGCCCCCGGCAGAAATGGCACACTTGAGGAATGGGATGGTACGCGTTTCACTTGGCATGAGAAAGATATGGATATTGCTATGGACCTTGCACAGGCACGTGATCTTCCTTTGCCGTTATTTGGTCAGGTGGACCAACTTATTAAATTCTCGCATTGGCATCAGATCAGGGAACTACTTTATAGGAAGACCATTTCTTTCCTAGGTCGGAAATTGAAAGCAGCACCGCCCGGAAAGTCTACAAGGTAGTTTAAAGATTTTAAAGAAGTTATATTCGTCATGTTGGCGAGTGTAAAAATCGCTCAACCAAATTTATCAGAGAAATTAAATTTTTATGACTGAAACAAGTAAAAAACCAGCTGCTCAACCTTCTTCTAAAAAAAGTGAAACATCGGCTAAAAGTGAAACATCGGCTAAAAGTGAAACATCGGCTAAAACTGAAGCGTCTACCGACAGTGGAAAGTCCAGCAAAGAGTCAATTGGAGGTGCAAGTTCAGTTCACTATGGTTTTTTTAGTAACATAAAATCTCCCGAATACAGATCCGGCTGGGATGATATTTGGTCAAAAAATAAGAAGACTAAAAAAAAGCGATCTATTAAGGGCAAACAGCCCAAGACTGTATCAATTATATTTAATGAATTGCCAGCGGAAGTTCAACAGGGATTGATCGACGCAGCCGAAAGCGAATTAAAAAACTCCCGGATCAATTATAGTAATCGAGCCAAAAGAAATAAAATAAGTTGGCAGATCAAGTGTAACGTCGAAAGCTAAAGGTTTTTAACTCCTCTTACCCTAACGGTATTTACACATAGCCTTCTTGAGATTTTGATTCATAGAGTACAATCGGTCATGGCTAACAACTATGCCGACAAAAATCCTTAATGATCTTTAAATTATCGATTTGTTATCGGCCCAATCAATTTCTGTAATCGATTATTAAAATGATCGCGTATTTCGGTAAATCGCTTTAATTCCTTACCTTTAAGACGCCGACCTGATGGGAGCTTGAGTTTCAGGGGATTGGTTTGCCGACCATTAACAATAATTTCGTAATGCAAATGTGGCCCTGTTGAACGGCCTGTAGAGCCAACATAACCAATCACTTGACCCTGAGTGACTCGACGACCCCTCCGTATTCCACGTCTAAACTGTTGGAGGTGAGCGTAAGCAGTCGAATACTGGGCGTTGTGGCGAATTTTAATATATTTTCCATACGCCCCTTTACGCTCCGCATATCTGATAACGCCATTGCCTGCGGCATAAATCGGTGTCCCTCGGGGCGCAGCAAAATCCACGCCACGATGAACTTTGGTGTATCCAAGGATAGGGTGTCGCCGTCTCCCATAACCAGAGGAGAGCCTAGCACCATCTATAGGAGTTTTCATAAGCGCTTTTTGAGCGCTGTGCCCCCGATCATCAAAGTATTCAACGCCATGGCGCTTGGACTCAAAGCGATATAAGCGGATGGGTTTTCTACTCAAGGTTAGTTCTGCGTATAGAATTCGACCCCAGCGTGCAAATTTGCCATTTTTTTGGTGAAGCTTTTCAATCAAAACGTCAAATTTATCATTTTTTTGAATGTCTCGCTGAAAGTCCACATCCCAACTAAATAGCCTTATCAAATTCACCAAACTGGATGCTGCCATTCCAGACTTGATCGCAGCGGGGTACAAACTAGTCTTAATTGATCCAGAAATACGAACATCAGTATTTTTTAAAACTATTTTTATTTTTTTTAGGGTAAAGCCACCAATTCTATTCCCACGAATTTTAAAGGTCTCTTCTCCCCGCGGTGAAAAGCTAAAGCCGACGAACGGACCGGATTTTTCTCCCCAAAAGGTTGGCTGGAAGGTTAAGTGGATTTGATGTCCCCGTTTCAGATCTCGTGGTCGATAGGATTTACTTAGTGCGCGGATAGCGAGGTGTGCTGACGGCCTGTCTACGCCAGCTTTTATCAGTAAAGATAAAAAAGTATCGCCCTTCCGCGCTTTTATGGTTTTTGTTATTTCCGGTGGCCGTGGGGGCATCGTGAACACAGGTGGAGGACGTGTCACGGGTGTCGCTGGTAGAACGACTTTAATTTTTTTTTCTTTGGAAACTGGGGGCGACTTTACGGTGTAAAATTCTCGGGCACAAAACCAAGTCCCAAGTACAAGTGATACCACCACTATTAGCATACCAAGGAGCTTAAATTGGAAGGCCCGATTATTCTTGATAAACTGCAATATTGAACACTCTAGCGTCGGCCTATAATTTTAACACTGGCCCTTTTCCCCTGCGCCCACTAATACAACCTTTTCATTCACGATGCGGGAACGTATTTCTCTTGTCAAGATAAAGCCTTGTAGATCGAATAGTATGAGTTCGGAATTAGGCAAAAGTATGTCTAAAGATTCTCGCGGTCAGGTTGACCTAATGCAAGATCAGTAATTTACTATAAAAAACATTTTTCTTATTAAGTGAGGCGTAGTGTTTCAATCAGCTAAACCTTTTTTTCAACCAAAGACAGTCGCAATTGTTGGCGCATCTGAAACTGGTGGTGGCGGATGGCCACGAGCAATTTACAAAAATTTGGAATTCGCAAATTTTCCAGCGAAAGTATACCTTATTAACCCTCGGCGTGAAGAGCTTTGGGGACAGAAGGTCTATCCTGATTTTGCATCTTTACCTGAATCCATTGATCTCGCACTAACAATTATACCGGCCGAATTTATTCCAGAAACACTTGCAGACGGAGCGAAAAATGGTTTGAAGGCTGCACTTGTTTACGCTGCCCGGTTTGGCGAAGGCGGTGATGATGTGGGTGCAGAAAGAGCTGATAAACTCCGTGAACTATGTGAAGATACGGGGCTCGTGGTTTGCGGCCCAAATTGCATGGGAGCGATGTCTTTTCCAGCGAACCTACTTTTTTATCCTGCAATGCGTATCCGAGGGCTGCCTGTTGGGTCCACAGGGGTAGTATTTCAATCTGGAGGCACGTTCATGTTTTGGCTGCAGCGCGCAGCCGAACGCGGCCTTGATTTTTCTTACGCTGTATCAAGTGGAAATGAGCTTAATCTCGACTTAGCCGATTACATAAACTTCCTGGTCGAGGATAAGGATACGAAAATGATAGCCTGCATGGTTGAGGGTATCCGTCGGCCAGATGCTTTTATCGAGGCGGCGCGAAAAGCCCTCGAGGCTAAAAAACCTATCGTCATGATCAAAGTTGGACGCAGTGACGCCGGCAAGGAAGCAGCTCAAAGCCACACGGGCGCGCTTGCGAGTGATGATTCTGTGTTGCAGGCAGTTTGCCGAAAGTATGGTGTGGTACGCTGCTACACTTTAGATGAAATGATTGAGACTTGCCTTGTTTTAAATCAACGGCGCTGGCCCAAGGGTCCTAACATTGGCATGGCAGGGTTTTCCGGTGGTGGTAAAGGGTTGTTTCTTGATTATGTCGCGGATGAGGGTGCTGAAATGGGTCGCCTGTCTGACAAAACTGTTGGGCTCATTAATCCAATTATTGATCCCGGCCTAAGTGGCCAAAATCCGATAGATTGCGGTGCGGGGATTGCATATCGGCAGCAGGATTACAGTCTTGTTTGTGAGCATATGGCTGCCGATGATGGAGTGGATATAGTGGCAATGCAGGGTCAACTCCCGACTACGGAGGATGACACAACTGATGCCACCATTTTTTCGAATGTATTTGAAGCAACAGAAAAACCAGTTTTGGCTTATGTCAGGGTGTCTCAAAATGTAAGTCCAGCGGGTTTAGAGTTTCAAAACCAAACAAAAGTGCCTTTTGTCCAGGGACTTTCTCAGGCTGTCCGAGCGATTAAGGGGCTCGTAGAATATACCAAGGCGATGAATAAGGGAGTGAAGCCGCTACCCAAACCTAGTGGAAAAAGAACAGATTTGGAGGGCACTAAATTTGTGGCTCTTCTAAATGAGAATGGTTTAACGCTACCAGCTAGCGGCTTTGGCAAAACACCAGAGGATGCTGCAGATGAAGCGGAAAAAATGGGCTACCCGATCGTTCTAAAGATTGTTTCCCCGCAGGCAAGTCACAAGACAGAAGTAGGGGGTGTCGCCCTTAACTTATGCGATAGCGCCGCTGTAATTACGGCTGCTATAGACATGGAAGCGAGGCTAAAAGTAGCGGAGCCTGAGGCAATCGTAGAAGGTTTTCTGGTACAGGAGATGGTGTCGGGTGTGGAAGTAATACTGGGAGTGCGCGAGGACCCACAGTTTGGTCCGTTCATGGTCGTCGGACTGGGTGGGGTCTTAGTCGAAGCTATGCAAGATGTGTCATTCCGTATGCTGCCTGTTTTAGAGGAAGATGCACAGGAGATGCTTGGAGAATTGCGAGGTAAAGCAATTCTCGGAGCATTCCGAGGTGCAATGCCTCGAGATATTGAGGCATTAGTAAAAGCAATTTGTGGATTATCTGATATTTTTGCATCCCATCGCGAATTTTTGGCAGATTTAGAGGTTAACCCTTTAATAGTTGGAGCTAAGGGCGAGGGTGTTCGTGCAGTAGATGTCCGACCTATTTGGCGACAAAATTGACGGAGAAAGATTGTGGATTATCAACTTCCTGAAGAGCTCCGAATGTTGCAGGAGACCCTGAGACGTTTTGTAGATCGTGAAATTATTCCGATTGAGCGTGACGCATATGAAGGGCATCAACTAAAACCTGATGTCAGGGCTTCATTAGAAGAAAAGACCAAAGAAGTGGGGCTTTGGATGTATGACGTACCAGAGGAGTACGGCGGCTTGGGGATGAACCTATTGGCTCGCTGCGTGGTTTGGGAAGAGATGGGACGAACTATTGCCATCCCCACTCGAGGAAATAGTATTTTCGGGCCGGCTGTCAGCCCAATCCTTTATTTCTTAAATGATGAACAAAAAGAAAAATATTTATATCCAGTTCTTAAAGGTGAAAAAAAATGCACGTTTGCGCAATCTGAACCGGATGCAGGAGGTGACCCTGGTGGAATGCGTACCACGGCGGTACGCGATGGGGACCATTATGTAATTAATGGCTATAAAAGATATATTACGGGTGCAGATAAAGCTGATTTTTTTCAGCTTCAAGCAGCAACCGATCGGAGTAAAGGGTCCCGTGGCGGTATCTCAACATTTTTAGTGGATGCTGACACCCCGGGCATAGAACTCGTTAGATATCAGCAAATGATGATGGACGATCGGCCATGGGAAATTGCACTGGAAGATGTGAAAGTACCGGTCACTAATATTATTGGTGAAGAGGGAGAAGGCTTTAAATTTGGACAAACCTGGATTACCGCTGGAAGAATTCGTCATGCAGCAAGGGGCATTGGTGTGGCGGAGCGTTGTATGGAATTGGCAGGGTCCTACACTAATCAACGAGAAACTTTTGGTAAAAAACTCTCAGAACGACAAGCTGTTCAGTTTATGATGGTTGACAGTTGGATGGATACCCAAATGCTCCGGCTATTCGTCCATAACTTGGCTGCTCGGGCTGATGCGGGTGAGGATATTCGTTATGAATCCTACATGGCTAAAGTAAAGGGTGACGAACACGCGTTCGCAGTTTGCGATAGGGCTATGCAAGTCCATGGTGGCATGGGGTTGACGACCGATTTACCCATTGAAAAATTATGGAGAGATAGTCGGTCGATGGTCATTACTGAGGGCCCGCCAGAAATTTTGCGTATGGTCATAGCGAGAGCATTTTACAGGGAATATGGAGACTAGAAATTTTTAATTTGAGGTAATCTTGAAAGGATTAGTAAATGAAGAGAATGAAGTGCGTAAAGGTTGAAAAAAAGGGTGGAATTAGTTGGGTCTGGTTAAATCGCCCTGAGAAACGTAATGCTATGAGCCCCCAGCTTCACAGTGAAATGGATGAAACGCTGAGGGAGCTAGAAACTGACCCGGATACTGCTGTAGTTGTTATAGCAGGAGCTGGGGGATATTTTAGTGCTGGCCAGGATTTAAAGGAATTTTTTCGGGAAAATGAAAAAAATCCGGCTGGCCGGAAATTAGCCGCGGAGCAAGCCAATCGCTGGCGTTGGGAGCGGCTTTACAAGTACGATAAACCTACGATTGCAATGGTTGAAGGTTTTTGTGTTGGGGGTGCATTTATGCAGCTCTGTGCAACTGATTTTGCGATAGCTGCAGAGGACACCGTATTTTCTCTCTCGGAAGTTAACTGGGGAATACTTCCGGGTGCCCTAGTCTCCAAAGTTGTTTCCGATACGATCATGCCGCGAAAGGCTCTCTATTATTGTTGCTTGGGTGAAGCTTTTGACGGAAATGAAGCTGAAAAAATTGGTTTTATCAATTTTGCTGTTCCAAAAGAAGAGCTTGTCGACAAAACTATTGAGTTAGCACAAAAATTAATGGCGAAGAGCCCAGCTGTTCTTCGAGCAACTAAGCATGCTGTGCGTCAGGTCCGAACGATGGACTTTGATCAGTCGTATGATTACTTGGCAGCGAAAGGACAAGCTATCAAGGTGGGGGATACCCAAGACTCCTACAACACAGGCCTTAGTCAGTTTCTGGATAAAAAGAGTTATAAACCTACATTTGAGCCTTTTTCCCTTAAGAAGTCACGTAAAACGGTGGTGAAGAAAAAATCTCCTGCCAAAAAGAAAGCAGCTAAGAAATCTGCTAAAAAGCGTTAAGATTAAGTCAATTATCTCAGCAACTGTCTCATTCAAAGGGCAGTTGCTGGGGCAACTAACTACGTTTAACTGTTCGAATATCTACAGCGCAAATGCCTTGTCCTTTGGGTAGGACCATGAGTGGGTTTATTTCTAAATCTTCTATCCAAGGTCGATGATCTAAGTAGAAATTGCTCAAACCCTTGATGCCGGCAATCAACGCATCTCTATCTGCCTCTCCACTACCCCGAAACCCATTAAGAAGCTCGGAAATTTTTAATTCCGACAGCATGCTCCAGATATCATCTTCATTAACCGGCAACAATCGTAACGTGATATCATCGATCAACTCTACCATCACGCCCCCGGCGCCAACAACCAGCATTGGGCCATATTGTTCGTCCTCACGAGTGCCTACTAGAAACTCAATTCCTGACACCATTTTCTGGACAAGAAAGCCTTCGATCTTTGCATCGCTCTTTATCGTCTTCAGTTTAGTCGTCATACTCTCAGCTGCGGTAATAGCTTCTTTCGCGCTTGTGACGTTAAGTTCGACACCGCCTACCTCAGTCTTATGGCTAGCCGCTGGCGAAATGATTTTGAGGGCAATAGGAAAACCTAAAGTAGAGGCGGCAGCGCCCACCTCTTCGATACTCGTAACCCTCATGGATTTGGGTGGTTGGAGACCTACAGAACTTAATGCGCCTTCCAACTCTTTGCCGCTGCAGTTATTCTCCTGCCCTTTTGGTTTTGGCAGACTGGGTATGTTCCCCCCTTTTCTTTGGCTAAAAAACCACAGTGCATTCATTGCTCGGACGCCAATTCGGGTTCCCTGAAGAAATGGCATGTTGGTGGTCTCTTGGAAGTCTAGCCCCCCTTCGGGAATTTGGTGAGGCATTCGTGCAAAGGAAATCACCGGCTTTTCGGTAAAATTCACTAATTCCTTCACCTCGTCCTTTGCGCCAGAACTACGGGCAGAACCAGGCATATTGTTGCACCAGGCCACCATATCTACATTCGGGTCGGACGCAAAGGCTTTACAAATTTCAGCAGGCGCGGATTTGCCAGAGATGCCCACTGGTGCACCTGTATCGATAGGATTTTGAATATGGCAATCTTTGGGAACAAAAGGCCGGATCGCTTCCACCGTGTCGGAATTTAATGGAGCAACTACTGCTTTTTCTTGTTCACAATAATCATGTAGCAGGTCAACCGTGCCGCCCGACGTCGTCATGAAAGCTATGCTTGGACCATTGGGGAGTCGCCCCTGCTGGAAAGCAAGGGTCATTTCAATCATCTCTTCCAGTGTTTCGCACGTGATAATTCCATAGCGTTCGCATACAGCTTCATAGGCGGTATAGTCCCCCGCAACGGCACCGGAATGTGATTGTGCGGCCTCACGAGAATTTTGAGATCTTCCCGTTTTGATTGCGATAATAGGTTTGCCTTGGTTGAGGGCCCTCCCGGCAGCCCTCATAAATGCTTCCGGTTTTCGGATACCCTCTATAAAAAGGCAAATCTGCTTGGTTTCCGGGTCATCTATGACAAAGTTCATATAGTCGGCAAGGTCCAGGCTTAGTTCGTTACCTGAAGAGATTAGGTATGAGAATTTTAAACCTCGCTCTTGTCCCGCTTTCGCATAGTAGCTCAGGGTACCGCCTGATTGGGTGATGAGCGCTACCGGACCAGGGTCAAGTTGGCTGACATGTTCATGTGGGTAGCAGTAAATTTTCTCCCGGACGCCTACCAGGCCCATACAGTTTGGCCCACATATAGGTACCTTGATTTCATCGAGAGCTTCACGAAACTTCAAACCTCTTTCAATTGACTCCGCTCGTGCACCGTCACCAAATCCAGAGGCGTAAACGACCGCAGCCTTTAGTCCATATTCTTCTCCTTGTCTTATTGCACCCTCTATAAATTGTGCTGGTATGATCATGAGTCCTAGCTCAGCCGGTTCTGGCAATGAGGCTAGGTTAGGATAACAAGGGACGCCGAATATTTCGTCACGTTTCGGGTTTACAGGAAAAACTTTTCCTGAATATCCAGATTTTTTTAGATTTCCAAATATATTACGTGGCCAATGAGACTTATCTGTTGCACCAACTATCGCAATTGTTTTTGCATTGAAGATCGCAGCCGCCGGACTGGTCATAAACTACTCCTTGTATAACCAATGTTTGTTTCTATTGTACTCGCCCACGCGCGGCGATGTTCCAAACATCGACAACATCATCACCACTAAAGGCTATAAAGCGATCATAAAGGTTCACGGTTGTGTCGCAATGGGTTGGAACAAATGAAACCTTGTCACCGAGCTTTAGGGGACAATTCATATTTTCAAATTTTAATTCGCTGTGTTCCTCTCCCGCGAATTTGAAGCTTGCTTCAGGTAAGTGTTGTGGCAAGGGCGGGCCGCCGTCAGAGCTGATAGCCTTCAAACCCATGTCAAGGATACAGCGGTTGGGTTCTGGCAATGAAATGACCGATGCCAGCAAAGTTAAAGATTGTTCGAACGGTATAGGGTTCCCATCATCCCATTCGACTTCCCGATAGCGGCTATCCATAAAAAGGTAGCCCCCAGGTTGCAGTTCGGTGAGTCCTTTGGCGGTGGCGTCGGTCACGGTGGTTCCACTGCCACCGCCGGTTAGATACTCCAATGGTATCCCTGTCTCACGGATCATCTCCGCGGTTTCGGTTAGCATTCCAACGGCCTTGCGGGCTGCCGTATCTCGTTCCGCAAATGGCCTAATCATCTGTATGGATCCCTGGTATCCTTGCAGTCCCTTAAAGTTTAACCACTCTGTGGCTACGACCTCACGGACCAGATCAAGAGTTGCATCTCCGGGTGCAACGCCACACCTCCCCTGGCCGACGTCAACTTCTATGACGACGTCTGGTTTCACGCCACAAGTCTGCGCAACAGCAGCCATTTCTGCCACGTTATCTGAATTGTCTGCCACTACGGATATCTTTGCTTTATTTACGATTTGCATTAAACGAGTGAGCTTTGAGATGCCTACCACTGGTGTTGTAATAAGAATATCTTTGATTTCATGAGAGACTAGAACTTCTGCCTCTCCCAACTTTGCGCAGCACACGCCACACGCCCCGGCATCTATTTGCATTTTGGCAATCTCGGCGGATTTATGTGCCTTGGCATGTGGGCGGTAAGCGATTCCGGCTGCCGCTGCTATGTCTTGCATTCGTTGCATATTACGCAGGAAGGCCGCTTCATCGACCAACAAAACTGGTGTATCAAGTTGCGAAAGCTTCATAATTCCGACCACTTTAAATTCCCCGTATCATGAACGATGCCACCCCCAACGATCGTTAATTCGGCGGTAATATTTTTAATGTCATTCTCCGGACAGGTGAGGGGATCTGAGCTAGTAACGAACATATCCGCCAATTTTCCGGGCTCTAGGGTTCCTTTCATATCTTCTTCCCCGGTCAGATAAGCTCCATTTCGCGTCGCACAGATGAGGGCCTGCTCGCGGGTGAGAGCCTGATCCGGTGCGATTTGCTCATTTATGTTCATATTATATCGAGAGATCGATTGCCATACGGGATACCACAGTGAAGTTGGAACATTATCGGTTGCCAACGCAATTGGGATGCCCGCGTCGACTATGCTTCTCAGCGGGGAGATTTCATTTTCTCGTGCTTTTCCAAGTTCATCGCGCAGAAAATGACCGTGCTTGAAGATATATCGATTAGTGTGTGAGGTCATAGCAAGGTTTAGGTCCGCCATAACCTTAATCTGATGATCTGTTGCCCGGTCAAGGTGCCCCATGACCCACCGTTTTCCGCCTATTGGTGTAATACTGTCGATAGCTTCAAAATATTTTAAAAAACTCATCCAGATTGCATTTACACGAATATTATTGCTAGCAGCAGCGAGTAAATAATCTTCAATTCCCTGCTCTGGGATTCCACTGTCATAATTAAAACCTGACCAACCCGTATAGGGTGCCGCTCTATTACGGACCAAATTGTCTGGTGTTACTCCAAAGTCTGCAAATATACCGGCAACAGTTAACCAATTGTCTCCGTTCCCCCGGAGGCCACCTATCCAATCTGCCCATTCAGAAAATGCTGATTCATAGCCTTCTTTGTTCGCAAAATGCCAAGACGGGCTATAAACCAGGCTCGCCCGCACTGTTGCTGCCCCATCTTTGTTTACGGTCCGATAGGCCTCAATCAGCTCTTGGGCACAACCATGCTCCTCATAGATACTAGTCGTTCCACTTGCGTTATAAAGGGCCATTGAGCGTTTGATACCTTCTACACGCTCGGAATGGCCAAATCGTGGCATGCACCGGAAATACGCTAATTCGACTACGGGGACAAAGGTATATTCATGAATAATCCCGTTGAGGGATCCGTTATTATCGGTTTCAAATTTGATAATTTCTGGCAAGTCGCCCGGATCTTTTTCTAGGCCTGCTTCCTTTAACGCAAGAGAATTCGCAATGGATGTAAGCGGTTGAATATGCCGCCAATACCCCCAAATTGGTCTGATATAGACAGGGTTATTGGGTGAAATCCGATCAAGTTCTACCCTCGTTGGCCAACGCTTTTCCAAGAGGTTATTAGGTACGTCAAAATAATAGGGTGGCTCCCCAATTGGCATGGTAACTACCCATTCCCCAGGTTCGCTTTGGGCAACTAAAACCTCTATACGCTGGAGAATATCGTCGATGGATTTACAGCCTGATAGCGTTGGAAAAATAGATTTGAGGCCCTCGCGGTCCAGGTGTGCGTGGCCATCAACCATGCCTGGCATTAAGGTGTGCCCGGACGCATCAATTATAGGCCCACCCTCAAAGTCCTTGGCAAGGAGTTCGGCATCCCCCACGGCTGATATTTTGTCACCCTTTATGATTATCGAATCGTGTATAGAAAAATCACAATCACAGGTAACGACCTTCGCATTTCGAATTAGCATGGTACGAAACGCGATTATTAGTAACCAGCCGCATAGGCTTCACGACGGTGGTCAGCAGCACCAACCAAAACGCCATTATCGAGAACTTCCAGACATTTGGAAGAACCAAAATAGGATGCCCCGGAGGCTCGGCCAATATCAAAACCACGTCCTTTCAACGCTTCGCTGACAGAGGCAGGAAATTCATCGTCAATCAGGATGTTCGCCTTGCCATCGATTGACCACCGGGGTGCCTCGATTGCCGCCGATAGTTCCATCCCGCGATCTATCATGTTGGTAAGCATTTGAACGTTCGAGATGGTCTGAGCTGGGCCACCCGGTGTAGTGAGTTGGTATTTTACCTTTCCGTTTTTGAAAGCCATCACCGGATTTAAGGTGTGACTGGGCTTTTTCCGCGGAGCAACGACATTGCGGTGTTCGGGGTCAATGACAAACCCGGTCATTCTATTATTAAGCAGAATACCAGTTTTAGGGTCTAGGAATGCGGAGCCAAAGACATGGAATACGCTTTGAACAACTGAGACTGCATTTCCCTTATAGTCGGCGAGGACAATGCAACTTGTGCCGCCGCTGCCCGGGCGCCTATGCGAACCAGGAGAAGCGTCACGAACGATTGCTTGGAGTTTGCTGGTCATTTGACCCCCTAGGAGCTTTTCGATGGGGGCGGGGTGGACTGCCGGGTCGCAGATATAGGGTATCCCTTCGTCAAATGCTGCCCGCGCTGCGGTCATTAAGTATGCTAGTCGGTCCTCATCTCGTACTGTTAACGCTGCATCAGGGAGATCCTTAATAGCATTCAGCTGCATAAGCATTAAAACACCATAGGAGTTGGGCGGCATCACGTGCACGTCAAGGTCGCGATAATCGGTATTTATCGTGTCAACCCAGTCTGGCTCATAACCTTCAAAGTCTGCTGCAGATAACAGACCACCATTATCTTGACTGTATTGGCCTAGCGCCTCGGCAATCCGCCCCTCATAGTATGTGCTGCTGCCATTTTCAGCGATATCACGGATAGTTTCAGCAAGGGCGGGCTGTTTGACAATATCCCCGGCGTTCATGGGTATGCCGTCGGGCATATACAGCGCCGCACACCCGGGATCCTTTCCAACATGATCAAATAGGCGCAGGGCACTGGTCAAAATACGGGAGACCGGGTGACCGTTTTCAGCAAGATCAATCGCATCGATAAATAGATCTTTCCATGGTATTTTACCATGTTTCTGATGCAACCTTTCCCATCCGCGGACTATACCTGGAACTGAAGCGGCGTTAGGCCCATGAGCGACCATGCCATCCTTAAAAAACTCTGGGGTTGCTCCGGATGGTGCATAACCACTGGCATTGAGACCCTGGGTCTCGCTAGTATCCGCGTTGTGGTAAATAATAAATGCATCACCTCCAAATGAAGTTGCGTGTGGTAAAACCGTGCACAAAACAGCAGATGTTGAAATCATGGCGTCTACAACCGACCCGCCTCTCTCTAACATTCTTAACCCTGATGTAGAGGCCAAAGAGTGGCCGGATACCACCATTCCGTTCGTACCGTAGACTGGTGAGCGAGGTAGCTTTACACCGGCAAATTCATCCACCTTTTCCGCCATATGACCCTCCCAAAACTGAATAATATTTATACCATCATGGCGGACAGCAGCTCCTTGTCAATGCGGTGTGCCGCAAGCATAATTGAGTACAACGTTAATAAAGAGGAAATTTTCAATGGCAGTACCGGCATTAAAAACAGTCGATATTGGTAGAGGCAGACAAATTTCCTATAGGGAGGCAGGCACTGGTACCCCGGTTGTAATTCTTCATGGATTGGGTGGGCGCTCAGAGAGTTGGGAACCACAATACAAAGGATTATCAGACAACTACCGTATTATCGGTTGGGATGCACCCGGCTACAATGAATCTTCTGAAATGTCGGAGTTAGAGCCAGAAATCTCTGATTACGTGGAGATCGTAAAACGATTTACAGATGCACTTCATCTTGATCAATTTCACCTTGTAGGTCATTCGGTCGGAACTTGCCTTTCTGCAGGATTTCATAAGGCATACCCTGAGCAATTGATTAGTTTGACACTTGCAGAAGCTGTAATTGGGAATGGTGGAGATACAAAAGAAAAGCAGGATGCAGCTATAACGGCTCGCGCAAAAGATTTTGAAGAATTTGGAGCTGAAGAAGTCGCGAGAAAGAAGACACCAAACTCTCTTTCGCCTAATACCAACGCAACCACTATTAAAGCGGCAGTAGCTTTTGCTGCAAAAGTAAAAATACCGGGCCATTTAAAACTGGCAGGGGCTTTGATAAGAGGCAATATTTTTGATTTTATTGCACAGCTTAATTGCCCGGGGTTGATTATTGCGGGCTCAGATGATCGTTCAGCCCCCGCAGAGTTTGTTCAGAAAATCGCCGATGCCTACCCTGGGATTGATTACAAAATGATTGACGGCATAGGGCATCAAATCGCTTTCGAAAAACCAGAAATTTTTGTTAAGATGCTAAGTGATCACCTTGAAAAGGCGGAGTAAGCTGTCCAGGAAGCAGACTAAATTATGATTCAAAATATTGCTTCATCGTCAGTCCAAAAAGTCCTCAACGAGTTAAACGGACCCGAGCTGCTGATCAGGTTAGATTGGGATGAATGGCTGGAGGTAAACGCGCCATACAACGAAAGAGTTTATAATCAGGTTGATGTTTTCACTCGCTTTAATCGAAATGGCTATGATTGGGATATACAGGGAATTCTTTATACGCCTGTGGAAGAGGTTGATGCTAATATAGCAATTGTAATGTTTCACGGCGGGGCAGGCAGTTCGTATGGAAAAGATAAGACGCCTGATGGGCGGCCGGGATTGCCCCGTGTTCTAGCCGCGCAGGGTTTTAAAGTCCTCAATCTTACCTACCCTGGACATTATCCTCCGGGAGGGATTTGGAAAGAAAGTGTCGAAGAGCGTCGACCCTGGTATCTATTGGATCAGAAATTATCAGATCAAGAAATTTACGACCGTAACTTAAAATGTACCTTCAATGTAATTTTACAGGGCTCAGCGGAGCTCGTGGATGAACATCTGAAAGGGCGTAAAATTCTAGCTCACGGCCATTCTACTGGGGGTCCTATGGCGGCGCATCTTTACCGCTTTACCAAACAGTCGGAGGTTGTCGGTATCCTTGGGTGGGGCAGTGGTGGCCCTGATGGGTGGCGCAAGGAATGGCGTGATAAAACAGGAGCAGAAGGAGATGGCCGAAAGGGTGTCGATGAGATGTCTAGACGCTCCGTGCAAGCTTTTGCCAAGGCGGGATATGTCAGTGACCCTGAATTATGTCCGTGGGGTGGCGCTGAAGGGTTTGTAAAATGGGCGGAGCCCGTGCGTTCCCAGATGAAAACTGGTTTGTGCGATAATCAGCATATGGTCGTGCCAGAGTTATTGGAGAGATACCCAACCATTACAGGTTTGCCCCGTGAGGAATATTTTGACCATCTGCAGGACCCGGACCCCGAATGGCTTAGGTCGATCAAGGTGATGCTAATGGTCGGCGGTGATGATAAGGGGCATTGGGTTGCCGGCGAACGGGAGGAAGATAAACGCGAGATCTTTATGGGTCGTAAATATGAGGCGGCGGGTACTCGTGTGCATGTGGTCTTTGTTCCTAGATATGGCCACTACGGCATGATGGAAAAACACAATGAAAAGATTGCCTATAGTTGGCTATGGGCATTTAAGGGGGGCTATTTTTCCAGTTAAATTTCATCTTCGATGGACGGATGCCTTAGGCGTGGACGTAAAAGTCTATAAGCAATTGCTGCAACGAGGCATCCGGCAAACGCAGGCATCCACCAAGGTGCGCTCTCTCGAAAAATAAAAATCATGACAGCTGTAATAATACCCAAGCCTATAGATATCTTAGGTGCCTGACGAAATATAGGGTGATTGACTTCAATTTTTTCTATTTCTTCTCCCGGCGGGGTCCATTCCGCTGTTTCCGGGTAAGTCTTTGGTAAAATTGGTTTTTTTAAACGATTTTGATCCGGCATTTTATTTAGCCTTTGCCAGACGTTTCTCAACAAGCCGCACCCAGTAGCTGGCACCTATTGGTAATACCTCATCATTAAAGTCATATTGTGGGTTGTGCAGGTAGCACCCGCCTTTTCCTGGGCCATTGCCAACCCATATATAACAACCGGGATTTTCATTGAGCATAAACGAAAAATCCTCTGCTCCCATCTTTGGGGCCAGGTCAGTTAGTACATTTTCTTTGCCAACTACATTTGCCGCAACTTGCACGGCGAATTTGCTCTCGGGCAGGCTATTGACTGTAGCAGGATATCCACGTGTATAAGTCACCTCGTTTTCCATCCCAAAAGCATTTGTAATACCATCCGTTATACGCCCAATCGAAGCCTCAGCGATATCTTGGATTTCTGTTTTAAATGATCTGACTGTGCCCTTCAGCATGATTTCTTCGGGAATGATATTGTAGGTCTCTCCCGCATGGATTTGGGTAATCGATAAAACAACTGACTCCATTGGGTCGATGGAACGGCTTGAGACAGTCTGAAGTGCTGTGACCAAATGAGAGGCAGCGACCATTACATCAGTACCTTGATGCGGAAATGCGGCATGGGTACCTTGACCTTTTATCTTAATATCGATTGTGTCTGCTGCGGCCATGGCTGGTCCAGGACATACAGCGAAAGTCCCTACGTCTTGTCCAGGAAAGTTATGCATTCCCCAAACTGTTTCGCAGGGGAACTTCTTAAACAACCCGTCTTGAACCATTTCACGTCCACCTCCGGCAAATTCTTCCGCAGGTTGAAAAATAAAATGGACTGTTCCGGCAAAATTTCTCGTCTCTGAAAGGTATTTGGCAGCACCCAGAAGCATTGTTGTGTGACCATCGTGACCGCAAGCATGCATTTTTCCAGGCTTGGTTGAGGCATGGTCGTGTGTAGAGGTTTCTTTGATATCTAGCGCATCCATATCTGCGCGCAGACCTATTGCTGGCCCATCCCCATGGTTTCCTTTCAATGTTCCCACCACACCGGTTCGTGCAAGACCTCGATCTATGTCGATATCAAACTCTTTTAACTTTTTGGCAACGAAAGAAGCTGTCTCAAATTCCTCAAAAGCGGTTTCAGGGTGTGCATGTATATGCCGCCGCCATTTAGTAAGCTCGTCATGAAATTCGGCTACACGATTAACAATAGGCATAAAGATAAACTCCCTTCGAATTCAAAGAAGAGTTTCCGCGGCTGAGGCTAAGAGTCAAGTTGTGTTAGTTAATGAATACACTAACCTTGCAGGAACGCGCCGATAATGTACAAACACAGAAGGTTAACTGCTTGAGGGAAATATGTCAGAAAACTACGATGATATTCGGGATGGTGTTGCAAGGCTATGTGCGGAATTCCCTGGCGAGTATTGGCGCAAATCAGATCGTGAGAGAGAATACCCCACGGAGTTTGTGAAGGCGCTGACCGATAACGGATATCTTTCTGTTTTGATCCCTGAAGAGTTCGGTGGTAGTGGTCTCGGTATTACAGCTGCGGCTGCTATTATGGAAGAAATCCATAAATCGGGTAGCAATGGTGCGGCTTGTCATGCGCAAATGTATACAATGGGATCTATTTTGCGCCATGGCTCGGATGACCAAAAAAATAATTACTTGCCTAAGATAGCCACCGGTGAACTGCGTCTACAGGCCTTTGGCGTTACCGAACCGACGAGTGGTACAGATACACTCAATCTGCGCACAACCGCAGTTAAAGATGGCAATAACACCTACATTGTTAATGGCCAAAAGATTTGGACTTCTCGGGCTGAGCATTCTGACCTGATGCTATTACTGGCTCGTACTATGCCACGCGATCAAGTTGAAAAACGTACAGATGGTCTCTCTGTTTTTTTGATTGATATGCGGGAGGTTGTTGGAAATGGACTAGAGATTAAGCCCATCAGGACGATGATTAACCATGCCACCACGGAAATATTTTTCGATAATCTGCGAATACCCGCTAATAGTTTAGTTGGAGAAGAGGGTAAAGGATTCCGGTATATTCTTAGTGGGATGAATGCGGAAAGAATTTTGATTGCTGCAGAATGTATTGGTGATGCACGGTGGTTTATCCAAAAAGCAGCTGACTATGCTCGTGACCGCTCGGTGTTTGGAAAGCCTATTGGCCAGAACCAAGGTATCCAGTTCCCAATAGCTGAGTGTTACGCACAAACCGAAGCAGCAGACCTCATGGTTAGACGAGCTGCTGAGCTTTATGAAGCAGATAAACAATGTGGAGCCGAGGCCAATATGGCTAAATACCTTGCCGCTGAGGCGTCGTGGAAAGCGGCGGACATGTGTATGCAAACTCACGGTGGATTTGCTTTTGCTGAAGAGTTTGATATTGAACGAAAATTTCGTGAAACCAGGCTTTACCGGATTGCACCTATTTCAACTAACCTGATTCTTAGCTTTTTGGCGGAACACGTACTCGATCTGCCGCGATCTTATTAAAAAGGCATAGGCTATGGGGAAACCGCTCGAGGGAATTCTGGTTGTATCGTTGGAGCAGGCGGTTGCTGCTCCCTATTGTTCTTCACGTTTGGCTGATGCAGGTGCTCGAGTTATTAAAATTGAGCGGCCCGAGGGTGATTTTGCCCGAGGGTACGATAGCGTAGTCCATGGTGAAAGTGCATATTTTGTATGGCTCAACAGGGGGAAGGAATCACTAGTTCTTAACATCAAAGAAGCAGAAGATTCGACATTGCTAAATAATATCCTCAGTCACGCCGACGTCTTTATTCAAAATTTAGCACCAGGGGCAGCAATAAGAGCCGGCCTTGGCTCTGCAGCCTTACGAGAAACATACCCGCGTTTGATTGCCGTTGATATTTCCGGTTACGGCGAAGAAGGACCGTATGCTGATATGAAGGCTTATGACTTGTTGGTTCAAGCAGAATCCGGATTGTCGTCTGTGACCGGTAGGCCGGAGGGACCCGGCCGTGTTGGAGTGTCAGCCTGCGACATATCCTGCGGAATGTATAGCTATATGGCCGTCCTCGAGGCATTGATTGTTCGTGATCAAACTGGGCAAGGCAGTATTATAAAAACATCTCTTTTTGAGGGAATGGCCGATTGGATGAACGTTCCCCTTTTGACCTATGATTATTCTAACTCCATCCCACCGCGAGTGGGCCTTAACCATCCATCAATTGCTCCATATGGAGCATATCCAACGAGTGGTGGGGGGGAGATACTGATTTCAATACAGAATGAACGCGAATTTGAGCGGCTCGCCACTGGCGTGTTGCAGTGCCCTACTCTTCCGAATGATGAAAAATTTTACAATAATGAAGCGCGCTGCGCTAATCGTGACGCACTTGATAAAATTATTATAGAATCGTTTACGAATACAGATCGTTTGGAGCTTAAAGAGCGACTTAGGAAATCCCAAATCGCGTTTGGAGAAATTAACGATGTCGCAGGTTTATCATCCCATCCAGCATTACGTCGCGTAGAGGTGGAAAGTCCAACGGGTAAGGTCGTTATGGCGGCACCGCCGGCAACCATAAATGGTGTTGAGAGAAAATTGGGCCCAGTCCCTGATATTGGTGAACACACGGAGAAGATTCGAAAGGAGTTTTCAAAATGACAACGGATCAATTTGCCGCGTGGATTGGCAAACAATCATCAACCAAGGCGCTAGTTACAGCTTACCAAGCTGATGCGCTCACAGCCACGCTTGATCGTGACGATTTGCCGTTTAAGGAAGGCGATGAAATACCCCCGGGCTGGCATCTTTTTTATATTCGTGAAGTCGTCAAGCTTCGTGACACTGCTGCTGATGGTCATCCTAAACGTGGTGATTTTTTACCACCAATAGACTTACCTCGTCGTATGTGGGCAGGTACAAAGGCCACATACCACAAACCTATCCATGTTGGTGAGAAAGTTTGCAATGTCACAACAATTGAGGCGGTGACTCCAAAAACGGGAAAAACCGGGCAGCTTGTATTTCTGAAACTTAAACATGAAATTTCAGGTGAAAACGGTGTTGCTACCACGGAAATGCAGGATGTTGTTTATCGTGAGGATGCAAAGCCTGGTGCTATAGTCCCTGAGCCACCACCTGCGCCGGGGGTGGCTGTCTGGAAACGAACGATACATCCGTCGTCGGTTTTGCTCTTTCGTTATTCGGCACTTACGATGAACAGCCATCGTATCCATTATGATCGAACCTATGTAACAGAGGTTGAAAAATACCCTGGCCTTCTCGTACATGGCCCGTTGACTTTCACATTATTGTTGGACCTTTTTAGAAGAGAAATGCCAGACACGGTACTAAAGTCTTTTTCGGTGCGTGCGGTGTCACCAATTTATGACACACATGACTTCACAGTTGAGGGAGCGACGGGTGAAGGTGGCGAGGCTTCTCTATGGGCACTTAACCATCAGGGTCGACTGGCAATGTCTGCACAAGCAACTTTCTAAGGTATTAAATTTATCTTATTGAAACAGCTTTTGGATTTGCGTTAATACGCCTGCGGCATTTAATTTCCGTCCATTTCCAGGGGGTATTTTAATTTATTTAAGATAAAAGATCATCGCGTTTAATAAGAGCTAAAGTCTCGATAACAGCGTTTGTGTCTTCGATCATTTTGGTCATTCCCTCATTTTTTTTAATAGCTCTCTCATCCATATATAGTCCACGGTTAATTTCTATTTGAATGGCGTGGAGCCCCTGATGGGGGTGTCCATAATGTCGAGTTGAAAAACCACCTGCAAAGGGCTGGTTACGTGTAACTTCGTATCCAAGTTCTAAAAATACATTCTCGATAATACTAATAACCTTTTCATTGCATGCGGTAGAAAAACAGTTACCAAGCACAATATCAGCACGCCGCCGGCCAGCATCAGGATCATGAGGTCCACCTATAGATGGCATTGAGTGGCAATCGATAAGTAGGTAGCAGCCATAAGTTTTTCGTGTATCATTTAGTATTCTTCGGAGTTGCCGGTGGTATGGCCGATAATTTGCATCAATACGCTCAGCGACGTCTTTAAATTTTAATTTTTTACTATAGATCTCCTGTCCGGAGCTCACTACTCGTGCAATTGTGCCAAGGCCAGCATGCACCCGGCTTGATCGTGTATTCACGTAATCCGGCAGCTCATCTTCAAACATTCCCGGGTCGAGTTCAAATGGTTCACGGTTGGGGTCAACAAATGCGCGAGGAAAAAGAGCGCTTATTAACGGCATGCCAAATTTAGGCGCTGCGGAAAATATGACATCAACAAAAGCGTCCTCGGACTTGCGGAGTGCCAAAAGATCGAGTGGCGAGTTTGTAACAAAATCAGCTGGGTATTCAATACCGCTGTGGGGTGAGGCAAAGACTACGGGTGAAATTTGACGGTCGGGTGCTAGAACTTTGATAGAGTTCTTTTTTTCTGTTTTGGTTTGAATTTGTTTCTCCATTGCAGTGATTTACCTGTTTGCTGGCCGAATGTCATCAATTTGAATAAAGCAATGTATAAGCGAATGCCTCTTTCAGCCAGATTCACTAGCTTTAGAACCTGCCTTGCAAAGAGGTTTGCATTTAGTATAAATGACGGCTCACGTGGGCGGGTTGTTTTATTACCTGCAGTTGAAAATGGTGAAGGGCGCGTAGCTCAGCGGGAGAGCACTACGTTGACATCGTAGGGGTCACTGGTTCAATCCCAGTCGTGCCCACCATTTTTT
>CAZCKO010000016.1:37395-42581 GCA_964499275.1 uncultured Rhodospirillaceae bacterium | reverse complement strand
ATAATTTGATCATTGGCTCTGATTATGGACATAATGACCCGTCTGCTGAACCGATGCTTTTGGAATCACTGGCGTCAAGGGGAGATTTGTCAGTCGAGCTCCAGGATAGTATTCTGAAAACTAACCCGCGGGTCCTCTACGGTATCTAATTCCTTACCCAATCCGGTAGAGCGTATCGGTATCGGTGATATTTGAGAGCAATTCGGCCCCGGTTTCGGTGACCGCGACCATGTCTTTGAGCTGTAGCCCAAATCCGTGACCGGTTTGATAAACCAGTGGCTCGATACCAAGAACCATGCCGGCCTCCAGCGTATAGTCGTCATATTTGCCAAGGTATGGGTCTTCATGCAAATGCAATCCGATGCCATGTCCGACAAAGGAGATTGGCGGTAGGCCAAGGTCGGCAAATTTCTCGAGAAAGACTTCGTACACGTGTTTGGTGCTAGCACCAGGTTTGATTGCGTCAAGCACACGGAATTTGCATTCGACGAGATTTTTCCATATCTCGACAGCTTTTTCCGGCGGGTCCTCGACCGATGCTGTGCGACAGATACCGGCGTGATAGCCGCCGATAATTGAAAAGATTTCCACTCGGCAGATGTCTCCGACTTCCAGCACCCGTTCGGTTGGTCCGACATTTGGCAATTCTGATCGTGGTCCGGTGGCTACGATCATCAATTTGAAATGTTCTGCACCCTGCTCATAGACGCTGCGGGTGAGGGCCGCTGCCATATCCATCTCGGTCATACCGGCTTTGACAGCATCGAATGACGTTGAAATGGCGGTATCGGAAATACGCGCCAGGCGCCTAAGCAATGCGGTTTCTTCCGGAGATTTTATCTGACGTAGCCGCTCAAAAATTTGATCTGCTGCAACAAACATCGCGTTGGGCAATAAGCGTTTAAGGTGTTTGTAGTCGCCGGCCGGTAGATAGTTCATCTCAATGCCAATCTTACCATTCTTAGCACCGAGATCAGAGATCAACAGGGCAAGAGAAATCATTGGCTTGTCAGTAAACTCCTCCCAGATACGAATATCTGCGTTGGGTAAATTTTCTCGAACCGTAGTCTCTTCCATATCGACTGCGACGACGCCTGACTTACCGTCTAAATTGACTGCACAGATCGCGTGGCGCCAGCGCATTATAGGTTGTGATGGGACAACAAACCCCGTGGTATAGGCGAAGTTTTCAGGCGAAATTGCTATCAGTAAATCAAGCCCTAACTCCGCCATCACCTTTACTTGTTTGTTGATAACATCTTGCCTCATTTAAGCATCTCCTTTGGGTACATTATTAATTCTCTTTTGTTGTTCCCCAGATATCTCGGTTATGAGGCGCCAGAGAGCTTTTTGGTTAATCGGCGCGCAATCGCACCAATGACACGGCGACGGTACCAAGGTTTTGCTGTTGTTGTTCGCATTGGCTTAGCCTGGCTCCGGACCAAATCGGCAATTTTATCAAACATTGAATCGTTAAGCTTTTTGCCAGTAAATTCATCAAGATTCTTCACTAGCTGGGGAGAGGGATTGACTGCCGTAAGGGCGATCCTGAGTTCTTCAACTTTTCCTTCTGACTGCTTAAGCCAGGCGGCGGCCCCTGCAAGGGGAAAGTCAATGGACCCTCGGATACGTACTTTTTCGTATGAACTTCGAATCCCAGTCTTTGATAGTGGTAAATGTACTACCGAGAGTAACTCTCCTGGTTGGAGCGTTAAATGGTTCATGCCATCGTCTTTGTAGATGTCTGATAATGGGATACGTCTTCGTCCGCCAAGGCTTATGATGTCCACCTCCGCATTATGGACAAGTGCAGCTGGAGCAACGTCACCAGAAAAGGCCGCAAAACAACGCGTGCCACCTGGGGCAACATGACAGACACTACCGCGCTCCTTAAGACAATAATCATTCGATTTGCGCCACCATTCTGATTGGTTATAAAACAAGCAACGTGTGTCCAGACATAGGTTGCCACCGATAGTGCCGTAGTTTTGGTGGGTTGGGCCTGCAACTGCCGCTGCCGCTTCAGCGACGGCTGTTGCATCTTTCAACACCCGATGGTCGTTTGCGAGCGCATCCAGTGTGACTGCGGCACCGATATGTAACTCATGATCGTCGGAGGTCACCAACTGTAGTTCTTTTATATTAGAAAGATCGATAAGCGCAGAAGGTTGTTCAATTCCTCGCCTGACATTAACGATCAAGTCGGTTCCGCCTGCGACATAAAGAGCGTCATCTGTTTCAGCACGAAGTTTTACGGCGTCCTCTATATTAGTCGGGCGGTGCAGAGTGAAATTGGGCATTAATTCCATTATGCATTTACTTTCTTATTTTTGGTTTTATGGGCGTCTCGCTTTTTGTTCTCTAGAATCTCCATCAGCCGATCTGGCGTGATTGGTAATTCGCTAACTCTAATATCAAGTGCATCGGCAATAGCGTTAGTCAGTGCAGGCAGGAAACCAGCAAGTGAGGCTTCACCCGCCTCTTTGGCCCCAAACGGCCCGTGTGGATCAATGGACTCAACAATATTCACGTTGATGGGTGGGCTTTCGATTATGGTTGGGACACGATAATCAAGCATGTTACCTGTAATGCCCAGTCCATTATGATAATGGGTCTCTTCCGTCATTGCTTGACCCATGCCCATCCAAACCGAGCCCTCAATTTGTCCCTCGACGGACAGCGGGTTTAGGGCTTTTCCGCAATCATGAGCAACCCAAACCTTTTCAACATGAATTTGCGCGGTATCAGGGTCAATATTTACTTCAACAACCTGTGCGGCATAGGAAAACGCCATGGTCCCGCCAATCGCAGCCCCTCTATACTTATTACCACCCCAGCTTTCGGGGATAGTATCGAAATTACCCCGTGCTGTGATTGTGCCGGTACCTTCAAGTGCTGCATACACAACTTCTTCAAAAGTCATACCCTGATCTTGCGACCCAGCACGGTAAACCTCACCCAGACATTCAACATCTTGCGGTTGTACGTCCATCTTTCGCGCTGCTGCTTCAACAAGTATTTCTTTTAGATTAGTAGCGGCATCAATGGCGGCGTTACCAACCATGTAAGTTACCCGTGAGGAGTAAGCACCATTATCTTTAGGCGTGACAAGACTATCAGATGTTACAATTCTTATTCGCGTTACATCCAAGCCTAGAACCTCCGCAACACATTGGGTCAGGATTGTGCTGGACCCTTGGCCAATTTCGGGCGCGCCGGTCAGAATTGTTAGGCTTCCATCAAAGTCGAGCTTTATATTGACTGTGGCGTGTGGTTCCCCAGTCCAATTCACGGGTTTGGAGGCGCCACTGACATAGTGAGAACAGGCCATACCCAGTCCGCGATTTACCTCGGTCTTGCCTTTGCGCTTTTTCCAGCCGCTTTTCTCTTCAACTATATCAAGGCACTCGGCAAGGCCATAACTGTTAATCATCAGGTCATTGGCTGTGAAGGTCGGCGCTTTTAGCAAATTTTTCCGACGCACCTCAAATGGATCGAGGCCAAGTTCAATTGACATTTCATCCATTAGGCTTTCGAACGCAAACCTTATATTAACAGTTCCATGGCCTCTAAAAGCACCACATGGCGGGGTGTTAGTTAAGATACGGTAGCCATTATAACGAGCGTTTTGAATATCATAGAGGGCGAAAACCATTGAACCGGAATATAGTATGGTAACTGTGCCATAACCGGCATAAGCACCACCTCTTTGTGTGGTTTTCGTATCCACAGCAGTGATTTTGCCATCCTTAGTCATACCTACCTTGAGTGTTGTTCTCTGTTCAGGCCGACCTCTATGAGTGATGAAGGTTTCTTCGCGGCTTAGCGTTATTGCCACTTTCCCTTTGCATTTACGCGCCAGCGCGCTGGCGATAAGTTCAACATGTAGGCACTCAGTTCGCGATCCAAATCCACCACCAATATGTGGCTTGATCACGCGAATGTTTGACCGCTTCATCCCGAGAGTTTGTTCTAACATCAGGTGCACGTAATATGGCACCTGAGTGCTGGCGTAGACTGTTAAGTGACCGCGTTCGCCGTCAAAGATTGCAAGGGCGGCGTGCGGCTCCGTTTGAACCTGGCATACTTCCGCACAGTTATAGGTCTCCTCGCGGATTAAATCTGCATTTTCGAATCCCTTGTCGACCTCGCCTAGGTCATATTCGACATGTCGTTCTACATTATTGGGGCGTTTCTCATGAAGTGGGGTGACGCCTTCAGCCATAGCAGTTTCAGCCGAAAAGTAGGAGGGTAGTTCTTCGTAGTCGAATTCGATCAAATCCAACGCTTTTTGCGCAGTTTCGACATCGATTGCGGCTACCGCGGCAATTGGCTCACCACGATATCGTATTCGGTTGCGGGCTATAGGCCATTCTGTGCGAGCAATAGGCAAGACTCCAAATTGCCCTGAAAAATGCTGGCCAGTAACTACGGCTTCGACACCAGGAAGAGCTTCTGCGGCAGAAGTATCGACGTTTAATAGTTCCGCGTGTGATATTGGTGAACGTAAAATTCGGCCAACCAGTGCATTTTGTGCGGTAAAGTCGGCTGTGTAGTTTGCTTTGCCCGAAACCTTCTCCGGGCCATCGACCAGCGGCATTGGTATGCCGATAGATTGGGCAGCTTTTACGTTTTCAGTGTCGGTTTGCTGATTATCATTCATGAGCTACCAGCCTTTGAGGCAACTTCGTTAACGGCAGCTTGCACTGATTCAATAATTTTAACATAACCTGTGCAGCGACATATATTTGCAGCCATGCCTTTTCTAATTTCATTTTCGTTCGGTTCTGTATTTTCTCGCAACAACCCTTCCGCAGCCATCACCATACCCGGTGTACAAAAACCACACTGCGCTCCCAGCTTTTCATGGAAACCCCGTTGGATCGCGGAAAGGCGCCCCCCCTTTTCAAGTGATTCAATTGTTTCCACTAAACTATTGTCACATGCCGATGCCAGTGTCAGGCAAGCATGCCTCGGTTTGTTATTAATAAGAACGGTGCAACAACCGCATTCACCACCGTCACAGCCAATTTTAGTACCTGTGAGGCCTACAACCTCGCGAAGAAAATCCACAAGCAAAATGTTGTCGGAAATAGCGTCTTCCCGATTGCGGCCATTTAAGTTCATTGAAACAAACGTCGTCATTGGCTTCCACCTCATCCAGGTTAAAGGCCGTAATATTAGAG
>CAZCKO010000016.1:0-37295 GCA_964499275.1 uncultured Rhodospirillaceae bacterium | reverse complement strand
ACAAACGTCGTCATTGGCTTCCACCTCATCCAGGTTAAAGGCCGTAATATTAGAGTAAACTATGACAACATATTGTTGGGTAATAAACAATAGATTTATCAACATTATTTGATCTATCTATAATATATTATATTTTAAAGTCAGATGTTGCCTTGTGGCTTCTCGAATTGGTTGGCAAGTTACACTGTAATGTTCGGAGAAAGTGAATGACAGATTTCAAAGAGGGTGAACGTGAGATAAGTGGCCCGGCTGTCGTCACCTTCAGGCAAGCATTAGGTGCCTGGGTTAAAATTGCGCTGCTAAGCTTTGGGGGCCCTGCAGGACAAATAGCTTTGATGCACCGAGTACTAGTTGATGAAAATAAATGGATAAGCGAGGGCAGGTTCTTGCATGCTCTGAACTATTGTATGCTCTTGCCCGGCCCAGAGGCACAGCAACTGGCTACTTATATTGGTTGGTTATTGCACAGGACTTGGGGCGGTTTGGTGGCCGGTATTTTATTTATTCTTCCGGGTGCGGCGGTTATTTTATGTCTTAGCGTTCTGTATGCGGGATTCAGCGATCTTTCGATTGTCCAGGCCGTATTTTTTGGGATCAAGGCTGCTGTACTCGCCGTAGTTGTGCAAGCGGTTCTCCGAATCGGAAGTCGTGCTTTGACCAATAGATTGATGGTGGCTATCGCCGTAGCAGCATTTATCGGTATTTTTTTCTTTGCAGTTCCATTTCCCTTCATTGTTGTTATTGCTGCTTTAATAGGTTTTGTTGGCGGTTATATTAAACCAGGTCTTTTTTCCAACGTTAATAGGGATAGAAAGTCTGAAAACGCCAATGCAGCTGCGATCGATATACTGGCGAGTGGGGGATACCTCGATCATACTAAGCCATCCTTGTCGCGGTCGGTTTACGTGACGGTTACTTGCCTTTTTCTATGGATTGGGCCCATTGTTACGCTGATTTTCTGTCTCGGGTTAAACAATGTTTATACTCAAGAAAGCTTATTTTTTAGCAAGATGGCGGTGGTTACTTTTGGTGGCGCTTACGCGGTGCTGGCCTATGTTGCCCAGCAGGCAGTTCAGACGTATGGATGGTTGGTCCCCGGGGAAATGCTCGATGGTCTTGGGATGGCGGAAACAACGCCCGGCCCTCTCATTATGGTCGTCCAATTTGTTGGGTTTATGGGTGCTTATCGAAATCCTGGTTTACTGGATCCGATGCTTGCCGGCGTTTTGGGCGCAGCATTAACAACTTGGGTTACTTTTGTACCTTGCTTCCTGTGGATTTTTCTTGGTGGACCTTATATCGAGTCGTTAAGGGGTAATAATTCCCTTTCAGCGGCTCTATCGGCGATTACCGCAGCAATTGTTGGTGTAATTTTGAACCTTGCGGTTTGGTTTGGTCTTCATGTTGCCTTTGACAAAGTGGAGGAGCAAACTTTCGGTCTGTTTCGGCTTTATATTCCTCAATGGGATACCGTGCAAGTTACCGCGATGCTTCTTGCAACTGGTGCGATGATCGCGATGTTAAGATTCAGAGTTGGCATGATTTGGACATTGTTTGGATGTACCCTATTGGGAACCACCGCCTTCTATGTCGGAATATAAAAAAGATCGAGTTGTCGTTCTTTCGTGCGCGGGCTCCATGGGTTAGGGTCCGGTGTCTAAATTTCTTACAGGAAAGAGCACAATTATGGTTGAACCATTATTACCTCTAATTGTTGAGCCGTTAGAACTTGAAGCTGTGCTGGGCGTGGAAGAGTTGCTGATTGTCGATCTAAACGAACCAAGTGTCTATAATCAGGGCCATGTTCCTGGTGCCGTAAATTTGGCTTTTGCATCTTTGATTTTACCTCGCCCACCAGCGATGGGGACTATCCCGAGTAGTGAACAGCTGTCGGCTGCTTTATCTTTAATTGGACTGCACCATAGCAATCATGTTGTTGCCTACGACTCAGAGGGTACCGGCAAGGCGAGCCGGTTTTTATGGACACTAGACGTCGTAGGACATTCTAAGGCTTCATTGCTTAATGGCGGGTTTCATAGCTGGGATGCTGAGGGACACGCCCAGGAAACGGAAGCAAATATTCCGAACCCTACCGATTATAACGTCACCTCGGAAAAAATGGCCCTTGCCGACAAGGGGTATATCCTTGAACATCTGGGTGATGATCGGGTTGTTATATTGGATTGTCGTACCCCGGCCGAATTTTCTGGTGATGATGTGAGGGCAGCACGAGGCGGACATATACCCGGTGCTGTCAACTTTGATTGGATGCTGGCAGTTGATCGTGATCGTAATTTTCGTTTTAAGGCACCCGACGAGATCACTGCCACGCTGTTAGAGCTTGGTGTTACACCCGACAAAGAGATTATAACCCACTGTCAGACCCATCACCGTTCATCCCATACCTACATGGTTCTAAAATCCCTGGGCTATAATAATATTAAGGGCTATGACGGATCTTGGTCTGATTGGGGTAACGACCAAAATGTTCCAATAGAAAGATGACTTAAGGAGAGTTTCAAATGGCTAAGCAATTTAAACGAGACTTAGTTGATCAAGACGCATTGAGCGATCCAGAAATGGATGCCTTGAGGGCTCTGTCACCACCAATAGAAATGCCTTTTGATATCACTAAGATTGGACATGTTGTTCTCAACGTTAAAGATGTCGATCGGTCGGCTAAATTCTATACACATGTGCTTGGTCTTCGTGTGTCGGATGTTTATCCCGAGAGCATGATGCCGGGTCGAATGGTGTTCCTCCGCTTCAACCATGATCACCACGGTGTCGCATTAGTTGGAGGCTCAAAACGGAAAGTCGATAATTCGGAGATGCATCACATGGCTTTTCAAGTGGAAACTCTTGATGAAGTTTTTCGCGCTCGTGATTACCTAGAAAATAATAACGTCCATATTGAGTTTAGTGGGAGGCGTCGTGGGGGATGTCAAGTAGCGTTAGAATTTCGAGACCCTGATGGTCACTTTCTTGAAATTTATTGTCTTTTGGATCAGGTCGGCCCGGATGAAGAAGCACGACCACCAGAGGAGTGGCGCCCAGTGGCGTCACTAGAAGATGCCCTTGATAATGCACCGCCGGGACAAGATGTAACACTGAAGGATCCGTTATTACGACGTTGAACAGATATTATGATGGACGGATTTGGACACAGTGAAAATAGGCCATTAGACCCTGGTAAATTTAAAGATCAGGGCGTGACCGTGAATGGAGAGAGACGCGCCCAAGTATCGTTAAAGAAACTGAAGACACTCTGGATAAACACTGGCACACTTTGCAATCTTACTTGCCAAAATTGTTATATAGAATCGAGCCCGTTGAATGATCGACTGTCCTTCATCAAAACAGGTGAAGTTAAGTCATACCTCGATGAAATACGACTACAGGGATTTTCTACAGAGGAAATTGGATTTACTGGGGGTGAGCCCTTTATGAACCCCGATATTATTCCAATGCTTGGAATGACGTTATCCCGAGATTTTCGTGTGCTTATTTTAACTAATGCTATGAAGCCAATGCAGCATCAAAAAGAAGCCCTTCAAAAATTGAGAGATAAATTTAAAGATCAGCTGATTATCCGGGTTTCGGTTGATCATTACACACGAGCTCTGCATGAGTCAGAGCGTGGCTCTGGAAGTTGGCGTTCGATGTTAGAAGGCTTGAAATGGCTCTCTAGCAATAATTTTAAATTTGATGTTGCCGGACGGACTCCTTGGGGTGAAGACGAAAAGGAAATGCGCGCAAATTATGGAGAAGTTTTGACCGCACACGGCATTGATATCGATGAAAATGACCCTGCGCGTTTGGTTCTATTTCCGGAAATGGATGAGCGGCTTGATGTACCAGAAATTACCAACCAATGCTGGTCTATTCTTGGGATTGACCCTGATTCCATGATGTGTGCCTCCTCGCGAATGATTATAAAAAGGAGGGGAGCGGAGAACCCGGCGGTAGTAGCTTGTACCTTGCTACCATATGATAGACAGTTCGAGCTCGGTACGACCTTGTGTAAAGCCTCAAATACCGTGCCGTTAAATCACCCGCATTGTGCAAGATTCTGCGTACTTGGAGGGGGTGCCTGCAGTGAAAGCTGATACACAATAATTTAATTTTGGACTAGACCGTCAGCTTCTTTAGGTGTGCAATCCTATAGATAATCATTTTTTGGGGAGATGGAAACAAATGGAAAAGAATAATCTCGCGCCAGAGAAGTCATTTGTTTTTGATTTCCTGGACCGCAATGCTGATGCGGTAGCAACTATCGGAGATTCGGTGTTCTATTTTGGCGAACTTGGGATGCAGGAGGTGGAAAGCGCCAAGCTAATGACCGAAACGCTTGAAAAAGAGGGATTTAAAGTTGAACGCGGTATTTCTGGTTTTCCAACAGGATTTTGCGCCACCTATGGCTCGGGCGAACCGGTTATCGCTCTGCACACCGAGTATGACGCCAACCCAAACAACAGCCAAGTGTCCGGTGAAACAAAGCAAAAAAATATAACGACTTATGGGCCGGGGCACTGTGAAGGCCATAACTGCAATGCAGCGGTAATGGTGTCTGGTGCTATTGCTGCTAAACGCGCTATCGATAAATTTAGTTTTAAGGGCACTTTGAAGATTTTCGGAGCACCTGGGGAAGAACAGTTGATTAGTCGTCCTTATTATGTACGAGATGGCTGGTTTGATGATGTAGATGTTGCTATCCATGATCATATCGGTGGCGATATGGGAACTGTTTATGGATTGACCCATTCAGCAGCGGTATCGGCCTATTTTACATTCCGGGGTGAGACAGCTCATGCGTCAACGGCGCCATGGCGAGCCCGAGATGCCCTGGACGGTGTCGTATTAATGGATATGGGTATGGCACAGTTTCGGGAACATATGGAACCGACTATGCGCGCGCATCGAGTTATTAAAGATGGCGGCGACCAGCCTAATACCATACCCGCCAAGGCGACAGTCTGGTGGACTTTTCGTGCTCCAACTGCTGAAGGCGCGCGGAAAGTATATGAACAGGGTAAGAAAATTGCTGAGGGTGCCGCATTGATGACCAATACAGAGGTTGATGTAGAGGTTATGAGTGCAGTTTGGCCGGTAAGAACAAATCAAGGTTTAGCAGAAGTTATTCAGGATAATTTGGAACTTGTCGGTGTACCAGATTGGACCGCGGATGAGCAAAATTTTGCCCGAAAATTACAGGAAGCGGCCGACGTAACTCCTGAAGGCTTAAAAACAGAAATTAAACCTTTACTTGGGCCAACAGAGCAGCGAGCACCCTCTAACGATTGTGGCGATGTATCTTGGAAGGTGCCGATGGGACGCGTGGGTTTTCCTTCTAATGTACCCAATGTTCCCTTTCATCACTGGGCCGGTGGGGCGGCGCTCGCGACCACTATTGCTCATAAGGGGTCAGTTGCCGGAGCAAAAACATTGGCTGGTACAGTTGTTGATTTGCTTGGTGATTCAACTTTAGTGCAGCGTGCCAAAGAGACATTTGCTGAGGAGATTGGGGAAGTAGTTTACGAACCACTAATCCCGGAAGGCCAGAAACCCCCGGTGGATTTAAATCGTGAAATGATGGAGGCATTCCGGAAACCTATGAGCGCTCACTACGTCACAGAAAAACCCAGCTTTGATTGATTTTTACTGGTTCACTTCAGGAAACTTTGTGACCCTTTAAAAAGGCCTCTCGCAAAGCAGGTTTTTGGACCTTGCCCGAAGGTGTTTTGGCGATAAAATCTACTATTTTGATGTATTTAGGTCTCTTGAATCGCGCAAGGTACTCAATGCAGTGGTTGTTGATTTCTTCTTCCGTTAAATCTTCTTTCTTACGTGGAACGACATAGGCGACAAGGGCCTCACCCCAATGTTCATCGGAGATGCCAAAAACTGTGCAGTCAATAATTTCTCTGTGCTGCTCCAGAACAATTTCCACTTCCCTCGGGTATATGTTTACACCACCTGAAACAATCATATCCTTTGATCTGCCCACAAGTGTAATAAATCCGTCAGCATCCTTCTTGGCTAAGTCCCCTGTCCAACCCCATCCATTTCCAGTCTTGAAATATGTTTGGGTTTCCTGTTCGTTTTTATGATATCCGGACATGAGAAAAGGTCCTCGGCAGATGATTTCACCGGATTCTCCGTCGGGAACCTCTTGTCCTTCAGTGTCTACAATTTTCAAATCAACACCAACCGCTGGCCGGCCGACAGTATCTGCCTTGGTTCGAGGGTGAAAATGGCTGTAAATGCAAATTGGACCTGTTTCTGATTGTCCGTAGTGGTTCGTAAATTTTGCGTGAGGAAGTTTTTCGTTAACTTCAATTACTAAATCAGCAGGGCTTATGGCGCCGCCGCAGGCAATATTTTTTAAACTTTTAAGTTTATCTGAATTAAAATTATCATCAGATAAAACCTGACGTAATTGGACAGGAACCATGAATGTGCAAGTGATACCATGTTTTGCAGTCTGATCGATAAAAGTATTAGGGTCCCAACCAGACATCAGGACAGCAGTCGCACCGACGAACACGGCTGTCGGCAACCATACAAGGGATCCCATGGCATGGTAAAATGGAGTGACCATCCCAACTATGTCTGAACCTGTTACGCCGTGTTCTATCACTGTTGTGTAACAGCTGGCAAAGCGTGCTCGATGGCTGACTAGCGTTCCCTTGGGCGTTCCCGTCGTGCCTCCGGTGAACGTCATGGCAAAAATGTCATCTTCGTCAAGACCCGATGATGGGGGGGTTATGGGCTGTTCGCGAATTAACTGATCGAAAGAAATCCACTCATCTTTTATGGGTTTTCCTATGACGACAACATGTTCCAGTGTAGGTATAAGGCCTTCAATCTTGGAGATATTTTCCTGAAATGGCTCCTCGACTACGATCAGACGGGCGTCAGCTAAATCCAAAACCTTCACTAAATCATCTTTGGTGTAGCTTGGTTGCAAGTTGACCATTCTTGCACCCGTTTGCGCGCTACCAAAATGGGCGATGACGTATTCTGGTAGGTTTCGGGACATAATGGCCCAGCAAACCCCTTTGCCAATTCCAAAATTTAGCAGGGTGTTACCAAACTGATTAGCGGATTCGTAAAGATCCTTGTACGAGATCTTTATCTCCCCACAGATCAAGGCAATACGTTTGGGGTGACGTTCCGCACTGAGCCTGAGGATATGTCCAGTGAGCAAGATCCATTAACTCCGATAAAACTATTTACTTTTGTCATAATATCATATCGTTAATCATAACGTACTGAACAGCCTATTGACTAATAGTGAGTAGAAATATTCTGTGTGGTCGGTAAACTTAAATTTAATCGCTAAGAATAGTTTTGGGATTTTTAATCATTGAAAGCGGGTCTATTATGGAACGTTCATTCAAGAAAGAGGTGGAATCACTGCGTATTGGTGAGGGAGGTAAGTTCCATGGTGAGGGTATCTTGGCTGTTACCAAGGCTTTACTCCAGTCTGGTGTCTCCTACGTTGGGGGTTATCAAGGGGCACCTATTTCCCACCTGATGGACGTTTTATCAGATGCAGAGCCTTTGCTTGATGAACTTGGTGTTCATTTTGAAGTTTGCGCAAACGAAGCATCTGCTGCTGCTATGCTTGCGGCATCTGTCAATTATCCGATCCGGGGGGCAGTCACTTGGAAATCGGTGGTGGGTACTAACGTCGCAGCAGATGGCTTGTCAAACCTTGCATCTGCGGGCGTGAAGGGCGGTGCATTAATCGTAGTAGGGGAGGATTATGGTGAAGGGTCAAGCATTATACAGGAGCGCACCCATGCCTATGCGATGAAGTCTTCGATGTGTTTGCTTGATCCTCGGCCCGATTTACCAACAATAACGCGATTAGTGGAAGAAGGTTTTAAACTATCTGAAGTCTCTAACATGCCTACCATTCTTGAGTTGCGGATTCGCGCCTGTCACGTTTACGGGCATTTTGATGCAAAGGACAATGTTCAACCCCTATATTCTGCCAAAAACAAAATCCCTGAAGCCGAATTTGATTTTTCTCGGGTGTGTTTGCCTCCTGCTACCTATTCACAAGAGAAGCACAAGATTGAACATCGTATTCCCGAAGCCATTAGGTATATATCAGAGAATAATTTGAACGAGCGATTTGACGGTGAAGCCGCACAAATAGGAATAATAGTTCAGGGCGGTATATATAACACATTATTAAGAGCCCTGCGACAATATGGTCTTGCCGATAGCTTTGGGTCGTCCAAGATTTCGATTCTGGTTCTAAACGTAACATATCCCTTGGTGTCACATGAAATTTCTGAATTTTGTGCCGGAAAGGATGCGGTACTGGTAGTCGAAGAAGGGCAGCCGGACTTTCTGGAGCAAGGAATTAATGTGATTCTGCGCAAACAGGATTTAATTACCGAGATTGTTGGAAAAAGAGTTTTCCCAATGGCAGGAGAGTATACCTCCGAGGTAATGTTACGAGGTGTCCATGGGTTTCTTAGGGAATATTCACCTCCTGAATTACAGGTTGTTCAGGCGTTGGATAAAATTGATCGGCTCTTTACTGATCGTGATGAGGCGCGTGAATGTATGGGTGATGATCTTCCCTTGCGGACACCGAGTTTTTGTACCGGGTGCCCTGAACGACCAATATTTAGCGCTCTCAAGATTATGCAAAAAGAACTGGGGTCAGCACATATCAGCGCTGATATTGGTTGCCATACCTTTGCAGCCTTGCCTCCTTTTAACGTTGGAAACACCGTTATGGGATACGGTTTGGGTCTGGCTAGCTCCGCCGGATTAACTCCTAATTTTCATAAGCGCGTCATCAGCATAATGGGTGACGGTGGTTTCTGGCACAATGGTATGTCTAGCGGGGTGGCTGCAGCTCAGGCTAACGGAAATGATGGCGTTCTATTGGTTGTTAAGAATGGGTATACGTCAGCAACAGGGTGGCAGCTTTTACCGTCAAGTCCACGTGATCGTTACGGTAACAAGCGGGAGATGTCCATAGAAAGGGTTCTTAAAGGCTTCGGGGTGAGGTGGCTAAAGACTGTTCACTCCTATTCTATTGCCCGTATGGTAAAGACCTTACGCAAGGCGATGACAACTAATGAAGGCGGGCTCAAGGTAATTATAGCGGATGGCGAGTGTCAGCTTGCACGTCAACGCCGCGTACGCACCGAAGTTGCTGAAAGAATTGCACGGGGACGGCGTGATGTGAGAACGCGATTTGGAGTTGATGAAGATCTATGTACCGGTGACCATTCTTGTATTCGGCTATCTGGTTGCCCGTCACTTACCATTAAACCCTCTTCTGACCCCTTGCGCACAGATCCGGTAGCACACGTAGATAATGATTGTGTGGGATGCGGAACCTGTGGTGAGGTCTCCCATGCAGCCGTCTTGTGCCCCTCTTTTTTTGAAGCCCGGATTATTCGGAACGCTAATATGTTTGATAGGGTTCTTTGGAAAATCCGTAGAAAGGTTATAGCTTTCCTTGCCTCAGGGTTGGCTATGGCTGATTCGTAATGCAAAACCCTGAAGTCATTCGTCCCACAACGATACAGGTCTCCGCTATTGGTGGTGAAGGAGGTGGCGTGCTCTCGTCTTGGATTGTTGCCGCCGCTAAGAATGCGGGGCTTCCGGTACAAAGCACTTCTATTCCCGGTGTTGCTCAGCGCACCGGCGCAACAATTTATTATATTGAGATTTTTCCGCTTTCAATAGAATCCCTCGGTAACAAGCGCCCCGTGATGGCTTTGTACCCGGGTGTTGGGGATATTGACATTATGGTGGCAAGCGAAATTATTGAAGCGGGTCGAGCAATTTCTAATGGATTTGTTACCCCGGATAGAACGCATCTTATCGCGTCAACTCACCGCATTTACGCCATTGGAGAACGAAGTGATATGGGAGATGGGCGTTATGATCTTAAAAGTTTAAATGAGGCGGCGGCGTCGCGGGCAAAAAAAACCTATCTGGCAGACTTGCGCGAGGTCGCTAGACAGAACGGCGTGAGTTTAAATGCCGTTTTGTTCGGTGTTTTAGCGGGGATTGGGCACTTGCCTATGAAGTTGCAAGATTTCAGGGTGGCGATTGAAACCTCGGGCATAGCCGTTGATTCTAACCTTAAGGGTTTTGATATTGGTTATGAGTTTAATTTTACTGAAGAAATAAAATCTTCAAATGATCAGGTAATAGAGGAAGAGATTAGCCCGAAAAATCAGGTAGCGTTTGCACCTCGTATCCGTCAGGATTTTCCAAAAATTTGCCAAGAAATTCTTACGGATGGCGTAAGACGGCTCACAAACTACCAGGGCGATGCTTATGCTCAGGTCTATCTCGACCACCTATCAGCAATCATAAAGAAAGAGAGAGAGGTTGGGGGTGACGGAGGCGTCACTGCAGAGACTGGGCGCCAGCTAGCCCTTCGGATGACATATGAAGACGTCATCCGTGTTGCACAACTGAAAACGATGCCAGAGAGATTAGAGCGAATTCGGAGGGAAGTTAAGGCAGGCGAGAAAGAACCTATTGTTGTTGTTGATTATCTTAAACCGGGTATTGACGAACTCTGTTCCATATTGCCTGCTACCATTGGTGGCCGGTTGGCCGGTTTGGCCGAAAGGAGAGTATGGAGGAAGCGCAGTAATTTTGGAATTCGCCTCAAGAGTACAACGATTTTTGGGTATCTTGTGCTCAGGATCCTTGCGGGTTTGCGTCGCTGGCGTTGCGGGACATATCGCTATTCTGAAGAACAAGGATTAATCACGAACTGGCTGGAGGATGTGGATGCAGCGTTGTCGATTAAGGGTGAAGTGGCCCTAGAAGTCGTTGAGTGTGCCCGCCTGATCAAGGGTTACGGTGACACCTACCAGCGGGGTTTAGCAAATTACAATTCTATTCGAGAAAAGATTATCCTGCCTTTACTTGCTGGCAGCTTACCTGTTGACAACGCGAGTGATGCTATTGCCAATGCACGGGCTGCGGCCCTGGGCGACCCAGAGGGGACAAGGCTTGATTTAGTTCTATCGGAAATATCTAATCTGGTTGCACACGGCCCTTCGGAATGATTGAAAGAATTGTTTGGTGCAATGTGGTGAGGGTTTGATATCCGTAACAAGGAATTTGGAGAATCAGTATGGAGTTTGGTGTTCAATTTTTTCCGAATGTTACACCGGAGGATAAGTCGGGTGCCCAGTATTTTGGAGAGTGCTTAAATCTTTGCAATTTACTGGATGATTATGGCTATAGTCATGTCCGTATGGTTGAACATTATTTTCATCCATATGGTGGTTATAGCCCCAACCCGATTGTTTTCCTTTCAGCTGCCGCGCAGAGAACCAAAAAAGCGCGCTTGATCACTGGTGCTGTTTTGCCTGTTTTTAATAATCCCCTGAAGCTAGCAGGGGAAATTGGAATGCTGGATGGTATTTCTAATGGACGACTGGAAGTAGGCATTGCCCGTGCATTTATCCCGAGGGAATTTGAGGGTTTTAAAGTTAGCCTTGATGAAAGTGTTGCGCGTTTCGATGAAGGGATTGAACAGATAACTCGGCTGCTCACGGAGGAAAATGTTACATCATCGGGGAAGTTTCACAGCTTTGAAAATATCACCTCCTATCCCCGTCCGACCCAGCAACCTCACCCTAAGTTGTGGACTGCGTCAGTTGCGACTGAATCCTCATTTGAAAAAGCAGGCCGTAACGGTACTTGGATAATGGGAATCCCTATCGCGGGTGGAAAAATGAGAGAGTTACTCGATATATATAGGGATGCATGGAAAACGGCAGGTCATCCGGGCTCCGGTCGAGTTATGTTGGCATTTTTCATGTTTTGCCATGAGGATCATGAAGAAGCACTGCGTATCGCGCGACCTCACGTTGATAATTACTTTGTCTCCCTGTGTGATGCAGCTAGTGGTTGGACATCGGGATCTGTCTCCAATGACTATGCTCACTATGATAAAATTGTGGAGACGCTACGGCAGGAAAATTTGGATACACAAATAAAAAAATGTTCTGCCTGGGTGGGAACACCCAAAGAATTAATCGATATGATTAAAGATTATAATGATCAGGTTGGCGGGTTTGATGATGGTTCTCTTCAGGTCAATTTTACAACATTGCCGTTTGATGAAGCCGAGAGATCATTACGCCTGTTTGGTGAAAAGGTAATATCCCAATTTGGCTAGCTCAATTTTTCATGTCATGGTGGCTCATAGAAAACGGATCTTAATTTACCCTTTTAATATGAACCCTCGTCTTGGAGAATTTTGATTATCGAAAAAGGTATATAAAAATTTCTCTATTTAGGACCGAAACAATCACGAGCAGTAAGTTATGGCAATTCTTTTGACCGGTGCGGCGGGATTCATCGGCTTTCATATCAGTAAGGCGTTACTCTCGCGGGATGAAGAGGTAATTGGTGTTGATAACATCAATGATTATTATGATGTTCGTCTGAAGGAGGCACGATTAACGGAACTTGAAAAACACCGGGGCTTCTCATTTAAAAAAGTTGATATATCAGAGTTTGATTTATTGAAGTCGGTTGTTGCGGAGCGGAAAGATATAAAAAGTGTTATTCACCTCGCTGCTCAACCAGGGGTCAGATATTCGATCGAAAATCCCTTTGCATATGTGCGTTCAAATCTCGTGGGCCACATGTCAATTCTGGAGATTTGCAGAAATTTATCTAACTTTGAGCACCTTGTTTATGCGAGCTCAAGTTCCGTATACGGTGGAAACAGGAAGGTACCATTCTCGGTTAGTGACCCTACCGATACGCCAGTTTCTCTTTATGCCGCGACTAAAAAGGCAGACGAACTTATGAGCCATTGCTATGGACACCTCTATGGATTTCCGCAAACAGGATTGAGATTCTTCACAGTATATGGGCCTTGGGGCAGGCCGGATATGGCAATATACATTTTTTGCAAGGCTATCAGCGAGGGAAAACCAATTTTCGTCTTCAACAATGGGGACATGAAGCGCGACTTCACATACATCGATGACATCGTTGGTGGCGTGTTAAAATGTGTCGATAATCCTCCCAAAGCTGATAGGGGTGAGCCTCCTTGTCTATTGTATAATATTGGAAACGAAAAAAGTGAGCCACTAATGAGACTTATTAAGGTTCTGGAGACCTCGATTGGAAAAAAAGCTGAAGTTAAATTTAAGCCGATGCAACTGGGCGATATCAAAGAGACCTTTGCCGACATTACCTCTATTCGAAATGATCTGGGCTATGAACCAAAGACGTCGATTGATATTGGTATTCCTAAGTTCGTTGAGTGGTTTAGAAAGTATGGTAAAGAGATTTCTAATAATTAACTTTGTTTAATCTTAATTTAGGTAATATAAAATTTATAGATCGATCAATAATACACTGGGGGAAAACTAAATGGTAAAACAACAAAAGCTAATTTTAATTGGTTTGATAGCCGCGACGGTATTCAGTGGAATTCAGTTCCTTACTTCACAAGTGGTGATAGCAAAAGAACTTCGGCTTGCACATTTTTCATCACCGAAACATCCAATGGATCGTCTTTTTATGCGTCCTTGGACAAAAAAAGTGAACAAAATGTCAGGTGGTCAACTTTCTGTCAAAGTTTTTCCGGGTGGGAAACTAGGTAAGGGTCCACGGGCACAGTTTAAGCGGGCGGTGGACGGTGTTGCAGATATTACGTGGGGGCTTCAAGGATACACATCAAAGATATTTAAACGTACAGCGATGGTTGAGTTGCCTGGGGTAGCGAAAAATTCGAACGAACTGGTTCGGAAAATGTGGAGCGCCTATAAATTGATCTCACCCGAATATAAGCGGGTTAAAGTCTTGGCTCTTTGGGTAGGAGAAGCTCCAATTTTTATGAGCCGCAAAAAACCCATTAGAAAATTGTCTGATCTCAAGGGCATGAAAATTCGTACACCATCTGCTAACCAGTCGCGATGGCTTAAGGCGTTGGGGGCCACACCGGTGTCGATGCCTATTACGCAAGTTTATAGAGCTCTGGAGACTGGGCGTGTCGATGCTTTGCTTGTGCCACCAAGTGTCATCCGCAGTTTTAAAATTGGAGAAGTAGCGAGGCATTTTACCACAGGCCTTGATGCAGCTTTTGGTCGTTCGCCATTTTTTCTCGTAATGAATAAAAAATCATGGAAAAATCTTAACAAAGAGCAAAAATCTCTAATAAACAAAACGACCGGTGCTAATTGGAGTTTTAACGCTACTGCAATCTATGAAAAAGCGGGGGCAAGTGGTCTGAATAGTGTTCGGAATACTGGAAAACATAAAATTTATTCATTCTCAGAAGATGAAAAAAGGAAGATGAAAAAAATCCTCTTAAAGGCAAGAGGGAAATATGTTGAGCAATTAGAAAAGGGTGGTATCCCAGCCAAGGCTATCCTTGCTGCGATGAATGCTGGGTCTTGATCATTAGTACCGATTAGTGTTGAAGCCTCCGCATCTCACAATTGAGCTGCTTGTACAGAAGTTTGTGCGTCACCTCGCGATTCTCGCTGGGGTGGCGCTCATTTTTCTGATGTTATTAATCGTTTATGCTGTAGTGATGCGCTATATCTTTAATTCGCCAATCCTTTGGGCGCTTGATTGCGCGAGAGTGGGCCTTGTGGTTCTTGTCTTTTTCGGGTTGGCATATTGTGGCTTAACGGGTGGCCATATAGCAGTAGATTTTTTGGGCGCTTTTGCCTCGCCCCGTACCGTGCAAATCTCCGATATCATAATCCGCTCAATATGTTTTCTATTGGTTGGATTGATGGCGTGGCAGTCAATGGTGCAAGGCCTTGACGCATTGGATTTAGGCGAGGGGACCAATGAGCTCGAAATTCCTCTGTTTCCATTTTTTGTCGTTGCGGCCCTAGGCTCGGTAGCCTATTGCGCGGTGTTAATGATTCAGGTGAAACGAGCCATGTGTGGTCAAATTTTAGATGATCACGGTGAATCATGACGCCCACAATAGTAGGTATATTCGGACTTTTTAGTTTATTTGCTTTGTTAGCCCTGCGGATGCCAGTTGCTATTGCGATGGCTGTCGTTGGTACAGTTGGCTTCGGTATTCTAAACAGCTGGCCAGCCGCGATGGCGCAGTTGGGCAGGGAGCCCTTTGTTATGGCTTCCTCCTATGAACTAATCGTTATTCCACTCTTCGTGCTTATGGGTAACCTTTCAAGTATCTCGGGTATGAGTCGAGATCTATACCGGGCGGCATATGCTTGGTTTGGTCATTGGCGGGGTGGGCTTGCATCCGCCACCATAGCAGCCTGTGCCGGGTTTGCTGCCGTATCCGGTTCTTCGGTTGCCTCTGCGGTGACAATGGGCAGGGTCGCACTCCCCGAAATGCAGCGTTATAAGTATGGTTCGCGTCTGTCTACCGGTTGTATCGCAGCTGGAGGGACACTAGGAATACTAATTCCACCAAGTACAGGATTTGTAATTTACGCAATTCTTACAGAAGAATCCATTGGACGACTATTTTTGGCAGGCATTCTTCCGGGTTTACTTCTTACCGCTTTATTCATGACAGCCATATACATCCAATGCCGAATAAACCCCGAACTTGGCCCACCGGGCCCTCGTACACCTATAAACGAGAAGTTCGCCATGCTTGGAAAATCGAGTGCCATGATTGGAATCGTAGTTATAACGATTGGGGGTATATATATTGGTGCATTCAGCCCCACCGAGGCAGCCGGGATTGGTGCCTTTTTGGCTTTACTCCTGGCCGTCGTAAGGCGCCGTGTGACAACCTCGGCTATGAATGATGTATTATTGCGTACGGTGCGGACGACTGCTCTGGTCTTTTTTATAATTGTGGGTGCTCATATTTTCAGCCCCTTTATCGCACTGACAAATATTCCCGAAGATCTGGCAGCTCTAATGGACGAACAGGCTATGCCCCGAGCGGCTACCCTGCTTATAATTTTGCTTGCCTATATAATATTAGGTACCTTTCTTGAGGGATTTGCAATGCTCGTTCTCACCTTGCCAATAGTACACCCACTAATTCTTGCTCTTGGCTATGATCCTATATGGTTTGGCGTTGTGATGGTGATTGTTTTGGAAATGGGCTTGATAAGCCCACCCGTAGGCGTAAATGTTTTCGTTGTAAAGGGGATCGCCGGTGACATTCCCATGCGGGATATATTTATGGGGATCTTGCCATTTTGGCTAGCCATGGGAATTTGCCTGGCTTTGTTGGTAGTGTTTCCACAAATTGCACTATTTCTTCCAAATACCATGATTAACTAGGTCAGAAATGCGTCTTTTTTCTAATCGTCGCCGAAAATTACATCTGGGGAAATACCCCATGGAAAAACTGAAGCGCGTTTCAAAGACGACCACCTTTATTTCTGATGACGTACCACGTGTTCCAAAACGTGCCAATTTTTTCAATCGGGCAGCACTCGGTGATCTAGGTGCCAAAGCAAAAAGCGAGCGCCCACGTTTTGTCGGAAAACTCCCGTTTGCCCGTTCCATGGGACGAGTTTGCCAAGCCCATTTACCGCGCCATAAGGGAGACCCTTTGACGACGCAGGCGCCAATGCCGGAAAATCTCATGAAACGTTCCGAGCATTTCAAGGCACTCGCCTATTTTTTAAATGCAGATATCGTTGGTATCTGTGAGGTTCCCGAATATGCATGGTACAGCCATGATACAGACGGTACGGAAATAACCCCTAAACATAAATTTGCAATTGTTATTCTGATTGATCAGGGGTTTGAGACACTAGACGCGGCTTCAGGCGATGACTGGATAAGCAATGCCCAAAGTTTTCGTGCCTATATGTGGGGCTCCAACATTGCATGCACCTTGTCCGAATACATAAGGGAATTAGGTTATGCAGCACAGGCCCACACAAATCTGGAAAGTGACGTATTACATAATCCCTTGGTCATGTTGGCCGGCCTCGGTGAGCTAAGCCGTATCGGAGAGGTCGCCCTGAACCCATTTATTGGCCCGAGGTTTAAATCTTCTGTAATCACAACGGATTTGCCCTTAGGAACGGATCAACCAATTGACTTTGGATTACAGGATTTTTGCTCTAAATGCATGAAGTGTGCGGTCGAATGCCCCTGTAATGCTATTCCTTTTGGTGAAAAGGTGATGTTTAACGGTTACGAGATGTGGAAACCTGACGTAGCGAAATGTACGGCCTATCGTGTCACCAATTCCAAGGGTGGTGGCTGCGGTCGGTGCCTTAAAATGTGTCCGTTCAATAAAGAAGGGTTGGTCTCCCATCGAGTTGCATTATGGACTGCTATCAAGCTGCCTTTTATGAGACGCTTTTTGGCGTGGCTTGATAACAAACTTTCTTATGGCAAACGCAATCCTGTCAAGAAATGGTGGTGGGATTTAGAAATTGTTAACCGGAGGGTCACCGTTCCCAAAGACGTCAATAAACGTGATATTAAAACTGCACCCGATAAGCCCAGAGCTCAACGCCTAGGCTTGTATACTGCAGAAACCATTCCCGACCCAGATCGAAAGGAAACGGAACCTGTTGACCGTAAAAAGGGCATAGAACTTTACGAACAGGCACGGCAGCAAAATGCTGTCAGGATTGCGGCTGAAAAGGGAAAAACCAAATGAAGTTGTTTTCGCAACGCAAGAGACCAATGCATTTGGGAAAATACCCGATGCATAAGATTAGGCAGGTCGAGCATCCAACCACCCATATTTCGGGTGAAGTAAAACGTGTGCCAAAGCGTGCCAACATGTTTACTCGTGCTGCCAAGGGAGATCTCGGGAAAAAAGCGCAGTTCGAAAGGACTAACCGTATTGCCAAAACACCGTTAAGTGTAGCTTTAAGGAGCATGTCATCAACCCATGACAACATCCATGATGGGCCCGTCGCTGCAGATAAGGCCCCTATCACCAAAGATTTAAGGGAGGTCGCGGAACACCTTAAATCCATGTGCATTTTTCTCGACGCTGATATGGTGGGTATTTGCGAGGTGCCAGAATATGCCTGGTACAGCCACGATGATGACGGGACCCCGATTGAGCCATATCACAAATATGCCATTGTTATTGTTACAGATCAGGGGTTTGAGACGATTGATGCGGCATCCGGGGATGATTGGATTAGTAATGCCCAAAGTCAAAGGGCCTATCTGATGGGGTCAACTATTGCTTGCACAGTTGCTGATTATATTCGTCAGCTCGGTTACCCTGCGAGGGCCCATACAGCAACCAGTTCCGATGTGTTACATCTACCCCTTACGTTATTATCCGGTATGGGTGAACTGAGCCGGATCGGTGAATTGGTTCTTAATCCGTTTTTAGGACCACGTTTTAAAACTCATATAGTGACCACTAATTTGCCCATGCGGACAGATAAGCCAATTGATTTTGGGCTTCAGGATTTCTGCAATAAATGTATGAAGTGTGCGAATGAATGTCCGTGTAATGCTATCTCATTTGGCGACAAGATCATGTTTAACGGCTATGAGATGTGGAAACCCGACGTGGAAAAATGTACTCTATATCGGGTGACTAATCAGAAGGGTGCCTCGTGTGGCCGCTGTATGAAAATGTGCCCATTCAATAAGGAGGGCCTTCTAGCGCACAGGCTTGCACTTTGGGTCGCCATCAAAGTGCCAGTCCTACGAAGACTTTTAGCAAAAATTGATAATTGGTTTAAATATGGAAAAAGGAGCGTCGAAAATAAGTGGTGGTGGGACCACGAGAATATTGAAGGAAAATATATATTTGCAAAGAGTGCCAACCAACGTGATTTAAAACGCGCACTGGACGGCCAGGGCGATGGCCGATATGCCGTCTTCCCTCCTGATATGCAGCCACCCCCCGTTCATGACGATCCCTTTCCAGTTGATCGCAAGGAGGGACTGAGACGTCGATCGATGTCAAGTAAACCTCCAAATAATTCCTAGTATGATATCCCTGTTGCTAGAAACTGTCCTACAGATCATTATAAGCTGACCATGTCGCAAATGTCCGACCGAGGAGGAACGTATGGCTAGAAGTCTTCACGAAAAACCAGAGATTACACCGGAACGCGCGGCCTTTTACAGCAAGATTGATCCTCTGGCAGTTGCCCCCTTGTGGGAGAGGCTATTCACCTTCATGAAGAAGGAACCGGAAATGCGGGCGGATCCTTATGTATGGCACTACGATGAAATCCGTCCTAGCCTTATGGAAACGGCAACCTTGATTACTGCCGAGGAGGCCGAGCGGCGAGTACTTATCCTAGAAAATCCAGCGCTTAAAGGTGAAACGGCTGCTTGTGATTCCATGTTTGCTGGTTTCCAATTGATTATGCCAGGGGAAATTGCCCCCACTCACCGCCATTCTCCTGCTGCCTTGCGGTTTATTGTTGAAGGTGATGGAGCCTATACCGCCATTAACGGAGAAAAGGCGCCTATGAAGCCTGGTGATTTGATTTTGACGCCATCAGGTGTTTGGCATGATCACGGTAACGAAGGTAGTACCCCAGTAGTTTGGTTAGACGGCCTGGATATCCCACTTATCAGGTTTCTTGGAACGATGTTCACTGAGCTTTACGAGGATGGTGGCATTCATCCTGATGGTCGACCGGCTTTTGATAACATGGCACGATTTGGGGCTAATATGCGTCCCATCGACTATGAACCCGAAGGGTTACACTCTCCGGTTTTTCACTACCCTTATGAGCAAACTAAGAGTGCTTTGATAAACCTTAAAAAGGCAGATGAAGTAGATCCCTTTCACGGTATTAAGATGCAGTACTTAAATCCAAATACAGGTGCACCCGCGATGCCCACTCTCGATTGCTATATGCAATTATTGCCATCCAATATAGAAACACAGGAGTATCAGAGCACCGCTACCTGGGTTTATTCTGTGGTTGAGGGAACAGGGCAGACAATAATAAATGGTGTCAAATACAAATGGGGCCCCAGAGATGTGTTTGTGGTTCCAGGTTGGCTTCCGCATCATCACGAGAGCGACGAAGAAGACGCGTTTTTGTTTAGTTTTACCGACAAAGCAGTGCACGAAAAACTAGGGCTATTTCGTGAAAAACGTGGAAACCTGACACAATAATTTAAAAGTAATAAGTGAAAAACGAGTAATTCACTCTAATCTACTTATACTTCCCGTTTAATTATCGTACGCGGGCATCAAAAAACTCACCCTTTCCGGGGCCGACACCATCCTTCTGTTCTTCGAGGTCAATGCGTTCATCTTTAATGTCGGGTGCCCAGGTTACAACTTGAAGAATTTCTAGGTCAACATCTCCCGTGCTAGCAAACCAATAGGCATTACCATGGGGCATTATAATCCCCTCTTGCGGACCAAAGACACCGAGGACTTCATCATCAGGACCATAAAAGGTAACCTCTCCTTTTAGACACATCCACATACCATCCATGCCAGTATGGATATGCATGTTGTTGTCGCCTTCCCCATTTTTGACCACCTGCACCGAACCGCGTAGTAAACCCGAAGTACCTAAAGTTACAATTGATTTACCAGCTTTCAGGCCCTCAGGTTTTTTATAGTTGAAAATTTGAGGTGAGCGGGCTTTTTCTTGTACTTGTTCGATGACTTCTTCTTTTTTCTTAGCCAAAGTACCCTCCATTATTTTATACACTTATCTTCCGCTTCTTTGTGAACTCTGGCAAGTAGTTGGATTAACTGCCGCCGCTCACTGTCGGAAAGATCCTTTGTCATATATCTCTCGTGTTCCTCAATAAGTTTATTGAGGCGAGTAAATAACTTCTCTCCAGCACCGGTTAGTTTGAGCGCGTGGGACCGCCGGTCATTGGCAGATACTTCTCGCACAACCAATTCACGGCTTTCCAGGCGATCTATTATTTGGACCAATGTTGAGCGATCAAACCGAAGGGCCCCCGCTATTGCTGACTGGCTGATTCCCGGATTAGCATCAATTAATACCAATGCACCATATTGCGGTGGTGAAATTTCAATATCGCCAACGGTAGCGCTAAAATGCTGAAAAACTGCAACCTGTGCACATCGCAAATTATATCCAATTAAATTGGGCAACCCTGCCATCTGAATGTTTTGGTGATCTTTGAAATTTTCAACCATTTCTGAGTTGACCTATCAGTCTATATTCAAGGTTAAGTCACATATATTGTCGACATGAACAACAATCTGTTCACCTCTTTGTACTGCCCCAACCCCTTCCGGCGTACCTGTATAAATAAGATCACCAGGTTCGAGTACTACAAGAGTGGAGAGACATGCGATGCTCTCGGGAATATTCCAAATCATATCTCCGATATCCCCAGATTGTCGTATTTGACCATTAACGGTTAGCGTGATTGATCCTTTTTTCGGATGGCCAATAGAAGACGCCGGGTAGACTTCGCTGCAGGGAGCGGAGGCGTCAAATCCCTTGCCCATATCCCAGGGGCGGCGCATCTCTTTTGCTGATTCTTGAAGATCACGACGGGTTAGGTCTATGCCAACGGCGTAGCCAAAAACATGGTCATTTGCTGCTTCGACCGGAATATTCGAACCGCTTTTACCGATAGCGGCAACCAGTTCAGCTTCGTAATGAAGATTTTGTGTAGCAGGTGGATAGGGGATAGTCGCACCATTTTGAACAAGGGCATCCGCGGGTTTTAAAAAGAAAAAAGGTGGCTCTCGTTCATCGGCTCCCATTTCCCGGGCATGGGCAGCATAGTTCCGGCCGATACAATAAATGCGTCGCACTGGAAATCGATCTTCACTTTCGTTTATTGGTATGCTTGGTAAATCCCAGCTTGGAATTGCGTAGCTCATTTAAAGTGCTCCAAAATTCATCGAATTAAGGTGCGAATGTGACCTACCTGACCTTAAAGGGCAAGTTGGACCTATTGGGATTTTGATTTTAGCTTTAAGGTTATATGCATTGATTTGTGCTAGGTTAGGATAAGTTAGTGTTTTAACTCGCGAGGGGTTTATGGTTTTTCCAAATCGTCCAGTTCACGCCATCGAAGGTTGGCATGCACATGTATATTATGATCCACAAAACACTAAAGATATTGCAACAGTCCTTCGCGAGAAAATCATTGCAGAATTTCCTGATACGACGATGGGGCGCTGGCATGATGAAGCTGTAGGCCCGCACTTGGTCTCGATGTATCAGGTAGCATTTAAGGTAGAGCAATTTGACCAGTTTGTTCAGTGGTTGACGGTAAATCGTGACGGGTTAAATGTGCTCATTCATCCGAATACTGAAAATGCTTATAATGATCATCTAATTTTTGGATTTTGGCTTGGTGAAAGATTGCCCTTGAATGAAGAGCGGTTGCTTGCCTCGTTGGATCGGTCTGCATCATAAATCAGTAAATCTTTTTAAGGTGCTTGCTGTGTTGGATTGGGCATTTTACAAGATAGGCTATGACTTTTCCTTTTGATGCCATAAATGCGGCCATGGATCGCTTGTCGAGACACCCTTTCTATAGCGGCAGATTTCCCAGTACCATCTCGGGCCCCTCAGAATACGCTGAAATAATTCCTTTAATGTCTCGGACCGATCTTGTTTTTGAAATGCAAAAGCCAGGTTATGGTGCTTTCGGTGGCCTCAGCCCGGTAAGAATGAACTTGAGCCCTATGGGAGGAGGTCTCGTCCCGGTTATGCAGACAAGGCGGGATCTCGATCGAATGATTGCTGCCTGTCGAACCCACCTTGATGCTTGTGGTGTCGAGGAGGGAGACGTCTGCGCAGTCTTTTTTGGCTACCATCTTTTTGTCGCAGGGTTATTTTATCAGTCACAAATGGAAGCACACGGCGTAACTTGTATCCCGCTGGGGCCCGGTGAGGCGGATCGGGCGGTAGATATCTGCAATGCTCATAATGTCAATATCCTTGCCGGTAATCCAAGCTTCTCGTTGCGGCTTCTCGAAGCTGGAGTGACACCCCCCAAGGTATTTTTTGCAGGGGGGGAAGCTTTTTCAGGTAATCGGACATTATTTAATTCTATTGCCCATGCAATGCCAGAGACAATGTTAGTTGATTCCTTTTCACTTTCCGAGTTTTTGCCAGTTGGGCGAACATTCCCGGGTGGCCAAGGTGTCCATATATTTGATGAGCTGGTTTATGCAGAGGTTATTGATCCCGAAACATTAGAGCCCGTCAAAGATGGGGACCGGGGAGAACTCGTCCTCACCCATTTACAAAAAGAGGCGCAACCGCTGATACGATATCGGACGGGAGATCTGACAGTCAAAATCGTGACCCCTTCGGTGTTTGGGCGGACAGCTTGCCTGCCTAATGTTGTTTTTGGCCGTACAGATGAAATGGTCAAGGTCAAAGGCGTAAAATTGTACCCGTCGGAGTTCAGAACTATTCTTTTAGGTGTGGAAGGGTTAGATGGTGCCTATAGGCTGCTGGTTTCAGGTAATACTCGGGGTGGCGATAGACTTTCTTTGTTACTCCAAGGTGAAGGCGGTGATGAAACTGCGGAAATTGTTTCCAAACGTTTCAAAAGCCAAACATTGGTGTCCGTAGATGAGATTATTATTAAATCAGAACTCGGTGCTGGACCATTGCTGTTGGATGAAAGGGGTTAGGAAAATTGGCAGATCGTAATTGGCGTTTGATTGTCGATGAGAATTCTTATGCAGATTTTTCGGTGTCCGTCTCTCCTGCAATTGAAAAGGCAGTTGTAAAAGAGGAGGTGCCGCCAACGGTATATCTTAATATCTTTGACGTTGATTCTATTACTATTGGTGTTAATGAAGATCCAGAGCAGGCTCTGGATATAGAGTTTTGTCGCGAAAATAATGTTTCGTTTAGGCGCCGTCCCAATGGCGGTGGTCCAGTCTATGCGGGTGCGGGCTCTGCTTTTCTAGTTTTTTTTCTGCCGACCAGTCATCCTGAAGTCCCTGACACGACGACTGAGGCCTTTCCAAAGATTTTGACCGCTTTTGCCGAAACTTTAACAAAGCGCTATGGGTTTTCCGCAGAGTATCGGCCACTAAACGATGTTCAAGTTGAGGGCCGCAAGTTAGTCCCTACCTCCTTAAAAATTGAAGATGGGGTGATGACTTTTCGGATTGTTATCAACGTTAAGCCCATTGATACAGTGTTTGCTGGGAAAATAATGCCCATGCCACCTGAGAAGGTTAAAGATAAGGTGTTGAAGGATATGACTTCCCGTTTCACTTGTTTAGAACGCGAAGCGAACAGGCATATAGATACTAAAGAGTTAGAGGCCATGGTGCGTGAGGCAACAGCCCATGCATTTGGTGAAAAAGATCTTATGAAAGGGAAAGTGATCGATGTTGAGCGTCACTATGCAGATGAATTCCGTTCAGAATACGAGAGTAAGGAATGGTTATTTGCCAAAAGTAGAAAGACACAGCTTAATGGATTATTGCAGAATGGTGATACTATTGGTTTAGGTCGCGCAAAATCAGTTGGAGGTCTGATTTGGGCAACGCTGGTTGTGCGTGAAGGCATGGTTTTGAAAGCTATTATAAATGGCGATTGGCATCCACGGCCTTTGGCCAGTGTTGCCTGGCTAGAGGATGCTTTAACAGGTTGTCCGGCGAACCTCGATAGTCTGCGTAATTCTACCGTTGCTTTTTTGGCTAGAGATGATGTTGAGTTCGCAGGTGTTACAGTAGACGATATTTTGGCTGCTATGGAAAAAGCGCTTGGCGAGATGTCTCCAGCCACGTCGTAGTAATCGTTATTCGGGAGATTTAATCATGACTATCGTTCAATCGGAAACTGTGGCAACTGGTATTACTAGAATAGCAATTAATCGTCCTGAAAAACGTAATGCAGTCAGTCCGGAAGTCCGAGACGCGCTAATAGATACATTTTCTAGCGCACTTAAAGATGAAGACGTTCAGGCTATAGTATTTGGCAGTACGCAGGGCCATTTCTGTGCCGGCGGTGATATTGATACCATGGTCGAGATGGATGTCAGTTCTGGTAGAACAAGGATGAAAGAAAATCATCGAATGGTAAGGTTGTTGGCTGAGGCGGAAAAGCCAATTGTTGCGGCAGTAGAAGGTTATGCCGTTGGTGCTGGGGCGGGGATCGCGTTACTTTGTGATAGTATAGTGATTACGAAGGGTGGAACCCTTGGCTTCCCCTTCTTTCGTATTGGGCTTACACCGGATTATGGAATTTTGTTTACTCTTGCCCGAAGAGTAGGACAGTCTAAAGCCCGCCAAATTTTGCTTTACGCTGAAATGCTTAAAGGTCATGAGGCGTTAGAGATTGGCCTCGCTGATGAGTTGGTCGGGGATGGAGAAGCAGAGCCAACGGCAATACAAAAAGCTCAGTTATTAGCTGAGATGCCTCCAAATGCATTTGCGCTTACGAAACGTCACCTTGCAATGGAGCCCCAGTCTCTTGAAGCGGCTCTCGAATTAGAAAATTTGTCGCAATCTTTGGCATTTGTTGGGTCAGAACTAGAGGAAGGCCGGAGCGCATTCCTAAATAAACGTAAACCTACCTTTAGATAGCTGGGGATTTGAATGGTGGATGTCGCTGTCATTGGTGTGGGGCAAACATGCTATGGGATGTTTCCTCAAAAATCGCTCAAGGATCTCTTTCATGACGCGGCAGTTGATGCTCTAAAAGATGTGGATAAGGGCCTAGACCCAATGGAGGTAGAGGAGGCATACATAGGGTCTTTATCTACCGGTGGTGCCCAGCTGGGTAACTTTGCCCCCTTGATGATGGAAGCATCTGGAATGATTGGTGCGAGTTCACGTCATATCGAGAATGCTTGTGCTTCATCAGGCTTTGCCATGCGTGATGCTGTGGCTGCTATAGCATCCGGAAGAACTAAAATCGCAGTGGCAGGGGGCGTTGAAAAAATGTCCGACCTGCCGCGCGAAAAGAACCGGTTGTGGCTTGGTATTTCTGGGGATGTGGAGTGGGAACGGCTCGCCGGGACAAACTTTGCCGGGATCTATGCCATGATGGCTCGCCGGCACATGTACGAATTTGGTACAAAGAAAAAACAGATAACGATGGCTGCAGTGAAGAACCGCGCAAACGCCCGTGCAAACCCAAAAGCACAATTTCGTATACCTATTGACCTTGAGCGAGCGATGAACTCCCCTAACTTGGCTTCGCCTCTCTCATTTTCTGATTCTTGTGGTATCACTGATGGTGCCTCAGTAATAATTTTGTGCCGTGCAGACATGGCTTCGAATTTTACTAAAGAACCCGTGTTAGTTGTGGGTAGTGGTGGTGCCAGTGATTATGTGGCTATCCATGATCGCCCTTCAATGACTACTCTCGAAGGCACACGACGAGCGGCTAAACAGGCGTATAATATGGCTGGGATTTCACCAAAAAATATTGATTTTGCCGAAGTTCATGATTGTTTTGCAATTGCTGAGTTACTTGCCTATGAAGACTTAGGGTTATGTGACAAAGGCGATGCCGGAAAATTTATTTTGAGTGGTGCGACTGCCCGTGATGGCATCTGCCCGGTCAATAACTCTGGTGGATTGATCGCCAAGGGACACCCAATCGGTTCTACAGGAACGGGACAAATTTACGAGGTTGTAAATCAGTTGCGGGGGCGCGCTGGTAGCAAGGAACGTCAACTCACGAATGTGCATTATGGACTAACACAAAATGTTGGTGGGTCGGGTGCGGCGGTAGCTGTCCACATTCTGAAAGCAGTGGGGTGATTTGATGGTTGGCATAGAGAGTTACGGAGTAGCGTTACCCCGCCTTCGTTTACCCGCAAGTGCCTATGTTCAGGCTTGGGGTCATTGTGCTGCCCGGGGTTTGAAGCAAAAGGCGTTCTGTTCTTATGATGAAGATGCCGTTACCTTGGGAATAGAAGCTGCACGCCAGTCATTAAACTCCCTGCCTTTCGATATAAAAATTTCTGCCGTATTTTTTGGTGTTACTACTCCACCATATGATGAAAAACCCTCAGCAGCGACGTTGCCGACGGCTTTGTTCGATAATGACACCATCAGGGTCACAGAAATTACCGGCTCTCCGCAGGCTGGTTTACAAGCATTGGTCTCAGCCGCTGAGTTTTGTCTAGCACACAAAGATCAATATGCCTTGGCCGTGGCTGCTGATGCACCAATCGGCGCCCCAGACTCGGCATTTGAACATGCCCTTGGAGCCGCGGCGGCAGCATTTGTAGTAGGGTGGGAGGGTGCAGCGGCGATATATAACGACAGCGCAAGTCTGACGCGTGAGACCTTTGGTTCACGATTTAGGCGCCACGGCGAGGCGGCTCTAAACGATCTAGAGCTGCGCACTCGAGATAACTTGGCTGTGCTAAAGGCACTTGGCGGTCTTTTGTCTACCATTGAACTTGGCAACATAAGGCGACTGGCTCTTGGCATTGAACCCCGTTTGGCACGAAATGTAGGAAAAATTCTGGGGCTACCGAAAGCTGAAGTAGATCAGTTGTGGCGTATAATTGGGGATGCAGGTTCGGCTTCGGCTCCATTTGCACTAGCTGCCAGTCTGGATAGAGCCCGTGCAGGAGAAAAAATTTTATGTGCAGGGGTAGGAGCTGGTACGACAGCGGCATGGTTTACGGCAGGACGTCATCTAAGTAAAAGGCGCAGAAAAGGTCAAAAAGTCTCTGACTTGATCGTAAGTGGTGAGCCGGTTGACTACATCACCTATCTAAAACATCGCCGGATACTCTCCACTAAGTTTAGAGGTAGCGCATGACCTCTTATATCTCGATGCCAATATTTAGCGCTAGCATTGACGAAAGACTGAGGCTAATCGCTGGGAAATGTCAAAACTGTGGTGAGCTTGCCTATCCACAGCGACCGGTTTGCATAAATTGCGGAGGAAGCGAATTTGTTGACACACAGCTCTCCGGCGAGGGAACTCTTTATACTTTTAGTCTCGTTGCGGGAAACAGTGCTCCGTCCGAGTTTGATGATGAACAGACAATGACCGGTGATATTCTATGTGGTGTCGTAGAATTAAAGGAAGGGCCAAGGGTAATGGTTCGGATCGCAGAAACTGACCCAGATAGTCTTAAAATTGGCATGGCAGTTAGAGCTATCGTCCGTCGTCTCTACGATCAGGAAGGTATCATTCGGTATGGTACTAAATTTGTTCTGGAGAAATAGTTCTTTCAGATGACATCACCAGTTTTTAAAACCCGAATTACAGAACTCTTTAATATTGACCACCCCATACTTTGTGGCGGTCTGATGTGGTTGGCAGACGCAAACTATGTTGGTGCCGTAGTCAATGCTGGAGGAATGGGATTTATTACACCACGCAGTTTTCCAACGAAGGAGGACTACCGTGCAGAACTCAATAAATGCCGCAAAATAACCGATGGAAGGCCATTTGGTGTAAATATCTATGTATCAGCTCGACCAGAAGCAAATGAAGAGCTGGGAGTTTTTCTAGATATAGCGATTGAAGAAAATGTGGAATTCGTTGAGACTGCTGGGTTCAGTCCGAAGGCATTTCTCCCGCGAATTAAAGATGCTGGCATGAAAGTAATTCATAAATGTACTACATTACGTCATGCTAGGAGTGCAGCAGCAGCAGGTGTTGATGCCATAACCATCTTGGGTGCTGAAGCCGGTGGGCATCCTGGCATGAATATGATTGGTGGTATTGTCCAGGGTGTAGTCGTTCCTGAGGGTTTGGATATTCCAGTTGTTTTGGCAGGTGGTCTGGGTACTGGCCGCCAGCTGCTCGCCGCTTTAGCGATGGGAGCAGATGGGATTTTATTGGGATCACGGATGACAGTTGCTGAGGAAATATGGGCTGATGAAAAATATAAACAGCGCGTAACAGAAGCTGTTGAAAGTGACACCCGAATTGTTATGTCAATTTTTAATGACAATTCGAGGGTTCTAGATAATGCCACTGCTAAATCTGTAAATGAATTAGAAGATCAGGGTATAAAAGATTTTGAGAAATACAGGAAGCTGGTCCAGGGCTCAAACCAGCGAGCGGCTTACGCGTCTGGTGACTTTGAAAAGGGTACGCTATCTATGGGGCAAAGTTGTGCTTTTGCCAATGAAATTGCTAGCGTTGAAATGATATTCAATGACATCCTCCAGGATGCCACTGCAATGCGGCGCCGTTTAGATAAATTATCTGTAGAAAACGCTTAAGGTAAGAATTTATGCCGAAAAATCCAAACAGTTCAGATTTTGTCATTGGGATCATCGGTGCTGGTGCTATGGGAAGAGGTATAGCGCAAATCATGGCAACGGGGGGTATGGAGGTCTTACTCTTTGATACAAGCCAAGAGGTGGCTGAAGTCGGCAAGGAATTTGCCGAGCGAATGATTCTTCGCGCCGGTGAAAAAGGTTTAATGAGCGAAGAAGAATCACAAGTCGCGGTTCAACAGTTAAAGGTTGTGGCTCAGCTGTCAGATCTTGCGGCCACTGACTTGATTATAGAGGCGGTAATAGAAGATTTAGAGATTAAACGACAGGTTTTTACTTCTTTGGAAAAAATCGTAACCAAGGACTGTATATTAGCCACAAACACTTCCTCACTGTCAGTTGCGGCGATTGCTTCCGTGATGAAATATCCGGGTCGCTTTGCAGGATTTCATTTTTTTAACCCGGTGCCTTTGATGAAGGTGGTGGAGGTCGTAAGCGGCTTAGAAACCACTCAAAAAACTACTGATACATTGGTTAAAATCGCTTCTCGTGCTGGCCATGAGCCTGTCCGGGCTAAAGATACGCCGGGCTTCTTAGTTAACCATGCAGGAAGAGGGCTCAATACAGAGGGTGTTCGTATTGTCTCAGAGGGGATTACGGATTTTGCGGGTGTCGATGATCTTCTAAGGGAAGGAGGACCAAAGTTTCGGATGGGGCCATTTGAACTTATGGATACCACAGGGTTAGATGTGTCCCATCCTGTTATGGAGTCCATCTATCAACAATTTTACGAAGAACCACGTTTTCGTCCAAATCCTCTGACGCGTCAGCGTTCGGTAGCAGGTCTTCATGGGCGTAAAACGGGACGGGGATTTTATAATTATAAGGACAATAAAAAAATTCCGCCTTTGGCAGAGAAAATCCCAGGGACTTTGCCCGAGTGTATATGGATTAGTAAGGCTGAACCCAAGGGTTATAATTTACTGCTGAGCGCCTTGTCCGAGGTAGTTGAAATTGATGATGGACTAAAACCGTCAACCCGAAGCTTGTGTCTTTTTACCCCGACCGGAGCGGATGTTACCAGTTCTGCTGTATCCGAAGGAGTTGAAGCTGAAAGGTCATTTGGAGTAGACACCATGTTTGGGCTGGATGGTCGTCGCACACTCATGGGAACACCAGTTTCTGATCCGGATTTGCGAGATATGGTGCATGCTGCACTCGCCGCCACTGGTCATACTGTCACGGTAATTAACGATAGCCCGGGATTTATAAATCAGAGAGTTGTGGCGACTGTAGTAAATATTGCATGTGATATAGCCCAGCAGAGAATTGCTAACCCGGCAGATATTGATAAGGCAGTGACTTTGGGCCTTGGCTATCCAATCGGCCCATTATCTATGGGGGATGATATTGGCGCGAGACAGGTCCTGAAGGTTCTTAATGCGATGCTAGATTTTTATGGTGATCCACGCTATCGGGCCAGTCCTTGGCTGAAACGTCGAGCGTTACTTGGGGTTTCTCTTCTGACAGAGGAAAGTTAAGAATAATCGATTTAAACTTTGTGTTTTCTTTTTATTGTATGACTCCACCCTTCAATCGATTCGCGTTAGATTTACCTCGTATAAATTTAAGCATACAGTTCTTGCAATCAGGTGAGTAAATAACCAGAAGAAGTTTTTTAAACCTCAATTTGGAAAAATCGTGACTGTCAAACATAAGGACCTAGCTAACGCAATTCGCTCACTTGCCATGGATGCTGTGCAAGAAGCAAACTCAGGACATCCGGGTATGCCAATGGGTATGGCTGACGTGGCTACTGTCTTGTTTACCCGATTTTTAAAGTATGACGCATCAGATCCAGATTGGATTGATCGCGACAGGTTTATTTTATCAGCAGGTCACGGATCGATGCTTCTCTATGCACTTCTTTATCTGACTGGATATCCTGATATTGATATCGAAGAGATCAAAAACTTCCGCCAATTGGGAAGTAAAACGGCGGGCCACCCTGAATATGGTCATGCGGCTGGAATAGAGACAACTACCGGGCCATTGGGCCAGGGCATTGCCACTGCCGTTGGAATGGCTTTGGCAGAACGTTTACTTGCGTCGCGTTTTGGCGAGGAAATTGTTAACCACTATACCTACGTTATTGCGGGTGACGGTGATCTGATGGAGGGTATTAGCCACGAGGCTGCCTCCTTTGCAGGCCACCTTGGGTTATCTCGCTTGATTGTTTTATATGACGATAATGGCATTTCTATAGACGGTAATACCGAATTAGCCTGGTCAGATAATGTCTCTTCACGTTTCGCCTCTTATGGCTGGGATACCAGTGTGGTAGATGGCCATGATCCGGATGCCGTTACATCAGCGATAGAGGCCGCGCGAGCCCAAAATAGACCTTCACTGATTTCCTGTAGGACAACCATTGCTCATGGGGCGCCCAACAAGTCTGGCACGGCCGGCGCGCATGGCGCACCGCTTGGTGATGAAGAAATAGCTGGAGCAAAAGAAATTTTAGGCTGGCCGCATAAGGCTTTTGAAGTGCCCGACGATATCATGTCGGTGTGGCGCCAAGCTGGCATACGGGGCACCAAGGATCGTCATATTTGGGAGGCAAGAATAGACACTCTCGACGCTAAAATTCGGGACCAGTTTGATCGTGTGATGTCAGGTGCCTTGCCAAGGGGTTGGGAAGAAGCAATTCAAAAGATCAAGGGGGAGTTTGTTGCTGAGGGGCCAAGTCAAGCAACTCGAGTTTCTTCGGGTGCTGTATTAGAAAAGTTAATCGATGCTGTTCCAGAACTTCTGGGGGGCTCTGCTGATCTCACCGGTTCGGTAAATACGCGGGTATCAAACATGTCCGCCATTTCGAGAGATGATTTTAGTGGTCGATACATCCACTATGGTATTCGCGAACATGGTATGGCAGCAGCTATGAATGGTATGGCGCAGCATGGTGGAATAATTCCTTACGCGGGGACGTTCCTTGTGTTTGCAGATTACCTCCGTCCAGCATTGCGCCTATCGGCTCTTATGCAGCAGCGGGTAATACAAATTCTCACTCATGACTCCATCGGGCTGGGTGAAGATGGCCCCACCCATCAGCCTGTCGAGACCCTTGCTAGTTTGAGAGCCATTCCAAACCTAAATGTGTTTCGTCCGGCTGATGCTGTGGAGGTGGCAGAGTGTTGGGAGCTAGCCTTATCGATGGAGAATACCCCTTCAGCGATAGCACTTACCCGTCAAGGGGTTCCCGCATTAAGAAGAGGGGAGAATAGCCTTAACCAGTGCGCCAAAGGTGGCTATATCATCTCTCCGGGAAAAGGTGAGGCAGTATTTACGCTGGTAGCGACAGGGTCAGAAGTTTCAATAGCTGTTGAGGCACAGGAACTATTAGCGATAGATGGGATTGTGGCTGATGTTGTCTCGTTGCCCTGTTGGGAATTGTTTGATGAACAACCAGAAGAATATCGACGTACTGTACTTGGTGAAGGTACCACTAAACTTGCTGTTGAGGCAGCCGTTTCTATGGGCTGGGAGAAATACATAGGCTCTGATGGTATTTTTATTGGGATGTCGAGTTTTGGTGCGTCAGCACCTGCTAGTGACTTGTTTAAACATTTCAAAATTACTGCGGAAGAGGTCGCATTTGCGGCCAAAAAGCGGTTATAGGTATCACATTTAAACGGAGGATATTATGGCAGTAAGGGTCGCCATCAACGGGTTTGGACGAATTGGAAGATTGGTTTTGCGTGCCGCTTTTGAGAGCGGTCGCAAAGATATTCAATTCGTGGCAATTAATGATCTCGGTAGTATTGAAGCCAATGCCCTGTTATTGCAGCGTGATACTATCCATGGACCTTTTCCTGGTAAGGTAAAAGCCACTAAAACAGGTATTAATTTAGGAAAAGGTAATATCAGAGTTTTAGCCGAGCGGGATCCACGTAATCTCCCCTGGGATAAGCTAGGGATCGACGTTGTTCTTGAGTGTACAGGGATTTTTACGAAGCGCGAACACGCTGAGGCTCACATAGCTGCGGGAGCTAAGAAGGTGCTGATTTCGGCACCAGCAACTGGCGAAGATTTAACAGTGGTCTGCGGGGTGAATGATAAAAAGCTCCGCAAGAGTCATACCGTGGTATCTAATGCCTCTTGCACCACTAATTGTCTTGCACCGGTTGCTGCAGTCTTGCACAAAGCAATCGGCATTCAACAAGGTTACATGACCACTATTCATGCTTATACTGGCGATCAACGTTTACAGGACACATTACACCCCGACCCGCGCCGGGCTCGGGCAGCTGCCTATTCAATGATTCCGACATCAACTGGTGCGGCCAAAGCTGTCGGTCTAGTTTTGCCAGAGCTAAATGGCAAGCTTGACGGCACTTCAATAAGGGTACCGACGGCAAATGTTTCGATTGTTGATCTCAACTTTACAGCAAAACGCAAGACTTCGGTGGAGGAAATCAATAGATCGATAATTAAGGCTGCTGGCAGTGCTACTTTTAAAGATATCTTAATTACTAATGACGAGCCTTTGGTGTCATCTGATTTCAATCATAATGCGGCAAGCTCAATCTTTGACCTTACTCAAACGCAAGTTATCGAGGGCAAACTTTGCCGGGTTGCTTCTTGGTATGACAATGAGTGGGGCTTCTCAAATCGAATGTCAGATACTGCGGTGATGATGGGAAAACTTCGCTGATTTAAGATAAACATCGATAAGATAATGTCCCGTTTTGAAACGCTTGATACCTTGCCGGCGTTAATTAGTAAGCCAGCTGGCTGCCGTGTTCTGTTGCGGGGTGACCTCAATGTGCCCATGCGAAATGGTGTCGTAACAGAGGCTACCCGCATTGATCGGTTGGCTCCAACTATCCTTGAGTTGGCAGATCGCGGTTGTAAGGTCGTTGTCATATCCCATTTTGACCGCCCAAAGGGAAAGTTTATACCCGAAATGTCGGTCGCCCCGTTATTAGCCCCACTCCGCAAGGCCCTCGGGGGCCGGGCGGTCGTTTTTGTGGAGAATTGTATTGGCGAAACTGCAAAAGAGGCCGTTAACGGTTTGCCCAATGGCGGAATAGCTCTATTGGAAAATTTACGATTTCATCCTGGCGAGGAAGAAAATGACAGCGATTTTATAGAGGCCTTAGCGTCAATCGGGGATGTCTTCGTTCACGATGCTTTTTCAGCGGCCCATAGGGCCCATGGGTCAACAGAGGGGATTGCCCATGTTTTGCCGTCGGCGGCTGGGCGTTTGATGCAGGCGGAATTAAGCGCCCTGGACGAAACTCTTGGTAATCCCGAGCGGCCGATGCTAGCCGTAGTTGGCGGCGCTAAAGTGTCAACTAAATTAGACGTGTTAAGTAACCTTGTCTCAAAAGTTGACCGTTTGGTTATAGGCGGGGCGATGGCAAACACGTTTTTGTATGCCCTTGGCACTGATATAGGAGCTTCATTGTGCGAAAAGGATATGGCGGATACGGCTCGCGCTGTCATGGCGGACGCAGATGCTGCAGGATGTGAGGTTATATTACCCTCGGATGTTGTAATTGCCGAAAGATTTGAGGCCGGGACCCCTTCCGAAACCGTGCCAATTGCCGCGGTAAGGCAAGACGCCATGATTCTTGATATTGGTGAGCAATCAGCCCTTGCTTTGGTCGAAGGTCTTAAAGAATGTAAAACTGTCCTGTGGAATGGTCCTCTCGGAGCCTTTGAAATTAGACCATTTGATAATGGTACTAATATTGTTGCAAAAGCGGCGGCGAAACTTACCGTAGAGGGCAGACTTCGTTCTGTTGCTGGGGGCGGTGATACCGTAGCAGCTTTGTCAGCTGCTAAAGCCCTGAATGATTTTTCCTATGTATCGACTGCTGGTGGTGCTTTCCTCGAGTGGCTCGAGGGTAAAGTACTTCCAGGTGTGGCGGCGCTAGAGGTCAAACAATAGGTCAGGTGCGCTTTTCGATGGATTGCTGGCGTCGGGCAATATAGTTTTCGACTTCGCTGTTTGTCATCGGGTTTTGGAACATCTCATTTCGCATCCAGACCCTTTGTAAACTGACCTCAATCATTGCTTTCTTTATCTTTTCCAGATCTGTCTTATTTTTTATCATTTTAGCCGCGATATTTGCCTGGACCATGTAGTGGTCTTTTTCATCTTCCCAGATGACTTTCATAGCTGTCGCTGTCATTTGGTTTATTTTGGACCCTTTCAAATTTTTTCCTACTCGAAATAATGCTGTCCCGCCCCCTTCCGTAATTCCAACGGCTGCTTTCCCAATAGCGCCACCCTTTTGAACATAGCGCCGACGAATATCACCCAGTTTTTTTTCTTGTGGAAGTTGTTTTAAATCCCGTTTGGAGAGTTTACGGCGCTGTATGTGCTCCAAGACATCTGCAAGCAAAACAAAGTGATTATATTCTGAGACCAGTTGCTCAAGCAAAAAGAGATAATCATGCCGGTCAATAGATTTTCCAACTTTTGGAAATATCTCTACAGCCTTGGTTAGTTCTTGGTGCAACCCGTTGAAGAAGCCGTCAACAGGGTTTAATTCTTTCCATAGTTGAGCACGTAAATAGAAGACATGATTTTTCGGTGTCGCGGTCTTGAAAAATCGCCGAGCAATTTCTGCCTCCGTGTCCCAATAGGGTGTTGCGATATCGATAAGTTTTTGCATTCTCGTGGCCATTAACGCTTCTCCATCATTGATGGTGGTGAAAATATCTGGCCGGTTCATTCGGTGCAAGTTCTAGTGCTGGCGAGTGGTTAATTCATGAGGTATGTTGGCACGAAAATTTTTGGAACTAAATCGAAAATGAAGATTTCAACTGATGTTTTTATTGTGGGTGCCGGGGGCGCGGGAATGTACGCGGCCGTTTCTGCAGCACGTGAGGGGGCTGAAGTCATTCTAGCCGATAAGAGTCTTATTAGCCGGGGTGGGGCCACCGTTATGGCCCAGATGACAGTGGCATCAGCGGTAGGCCATGAAGAACCTGACCACTGGACGCATCATTTGTCAGATACGATAGAAGCTGGTCACGGCCTTTGCAACGAGGAACTATCTGCGATCCTTTGTGAGGAGTCGGTTGACCGAATTCACGAAATGGATGACTGGAAAGTTGGTTGGGCGAGGGTTGATGGTCGTATGACGCAGGTTCATGCACCGGGTCACGGCGTAAAACGGTGTGTGTATGTTGATTATTTAAACACCGGCCCTGCGGTCGCCCGAGCGTTAAGAGGTGAGGTCGCCCAGCGGGCGGGGATACGTCGTGCAAGTGGATTAGCGGTAATTCAAATCGTGGTGCAGGATGGTAAGGCGGTGGGAGCTGTCGCGATTGATGTTGAAAGTGGTGAAACAGTGCTGATTGAGGCGCCAACTATAATTTTAGCGGCTGGTGGATTAACAAAACTTTATAAACGTAATAGCGCCTCAATCAATATGGGCGGTGAGGCATATTCAATGGCCTTAAGAGCTGGAGCGGAATTGATTGATATGGAATTTGTTCAGTTCTTTCCTATTGGTCACCTGGCCCCTCGTATGGTGGGAATGGACCCCATAATGTGGGATCCGTTCCGGTATAAAGTAGGGGGGCGCCTGCTCAATGGTAATTTTGAAGAATTTATTCATAATTATGGTGCATCAGATGGGGGCACTTATACCGCCCGACGAGATGTAGCGTCCTATGCAATCTATAAGGAGGTGGAGAATGGCCGTGGATCTCCGCATGGTGGTGTTTGGTTGAGTTTTGAGCATATTGATGAAGATGTAATGAAAGAAAAGTTCGGGCCAATGATTGGCCGTTTAGCTAAGAATGGGATAGATCTAAAAAAGTCACCTATCGAGGTCTCACCCATTGCTCATTATCATATGGGAGGTATACGAGTTGATAGGGAAATGAGGACGAGGGTACCGGGCTTGTATGCCGCAGGTGAAGCTGTTGGAGGTGCTAACGGTGCAACCCGACTTTCTGGTAACGCCATTCCTGAAGCTTTCGTCTTCGGTGAGCGCGCTGGGCGATTTGGCGCTGCCTACGCAAAAGGTAAAGGGCGAATTGCTCTAAATCAAAAATCTGCGAGGGATGATCTTTCCGCTATAGCGCCTCAACTAAGAGATGTAATGAAAACGGACATAAGTGCGGCATGCTTGATGACAGAACTACAAGAATTGATGTGGGATAAGGTGGGTCTTTTCCGGACAGCAGAAAAGCT
>CAZCKO010000015.1:38274-44546 GCA_964499275.1 uncultured Rhodospirillaceae bacterium | reverse complement strand
GAGGTATTTGGGGTTGAACCAGTATTAATTGAATTGAGGTCATATAGAACAGATGGTCTATTATCGCATAAGACCTTCTTCCCAGTCAGATCTAATCCCGTAACGGTGCTATGATAGAAACGAGCCCCCGCAAATCTCGCTAAGGCACCGAGATCTATGTGCGCCTCGTCATAGGTATAATGGCCAGCAACATACCCTGGTAACATTCCGGAATAAGGTGTGTGTGCGTCACGGCAAATCAACGTTAGTCTAATACCTGGCAACGGCTTCATTCCAAATCTCTTCAGTACGGCAACATGGCTATGGCCCCCGCCAATCAAAACCAGGTCCTTTACAGTGGGAGTTTCAGATTTTTGCATAACCTTTTCTATCCACTTAATGTTGCTTCAAGCTCGTTTGCAGTCGTAATCGGCTTCGAATTGACCTCGAAATGACATCGATACAAATATTTAGCAAGGCGGTAATAGCAATTAGAAATATTGCCCGGTCAAACCGTAGATCAGCGAATGCACTGTCCACGTAAAATCCTAGCGTTGCTATTCCTAATATACCCAGAATAGCAGTCTCTCGCATAATAACTTCCCAACGATAGAACAAAAGGGCAAGCATTGGACGGTAAACACGTGGTAACACCTCGTACGCATAACGATTAAGCCCTTTAACTGCATCTAACCGGAGTTGAACCGTTTCAGTATAGCGACCAATCAAGTGACCGATAATCGCACCATTATGGAGTGTCAGGGCCACAATTGCAGGTAACATCGATGGTCCCCAAAGCTGAAGAAGAATAAATGCTAGAATATATTCAGGCGTTGAGCGCGCTATGACGAGGAAAATATGACCAAGAAAGCGTGAGGTTTTCCCTAGTAATAACGGCGATATAAGTGGAAATAGTACAATTGTCAAAAAACCAGTTGCGACTAAAGCAATCATGGTCAGTTGTACCGTCGCAATTGTACCCGGTATCGCTTGGTCAACAACCATCAGGTGAAGCCAATCCAACAAACCCTCAAAACTACCGCCACTTCTTATCGGGTAAGGTATTATATCCTCTGTCAAAAATCGCACGATATTGGAAAAGGAAAACTGAACTCCCCACGGCAAAATAATAATAGCGCCTATGATATAGACTGGCAGCAAGGGTCGTTTAATCCAGAAGCGCATGGTAGCAATCACAAGGTAGAAAAGAAATAATAATGCAGCGACTTCTGAATACTCACCCTCTTTAAATGCCGTTTCCAAGTGAAACCCCAGCGTGGGTAAACCAATGAAACCGAGAACTGCACTTGATCGGATTCCACATTCTAATCGGTACATTGCGTAAGATCGAAAATGGGCCCACACATCGGGCAATCGCACAAAAATAAAAGCAGAAAGACGGGTCGTTCCTAAGGGAATTGTTTTGAGTGGGGCAGGGTTTGCTTCTTCCAGAATTTCTGCGTAAACCTTGGCAATTATGCCCGCATAGGGAATAGCAATCGCCAGGACACCTGTCAGTGGGGACAACCCAAACATTTGTAAAAATATAAGCGCCCAAAATAATTCATGTACTGCACGAATTACTGCACACAGGGTTCGAATAAGACGGCTAAAAAAAAGTAACGCTAAGAACAAACCCATCAGATTTGCCAGAGTTACACCAAGAAATGCGAAAGCAAGCGTATAGGCTATGGCTTGTACAACACTGTCAGTGGCATAAAAGTCTGGGCTAACAAGTCCAGCTAAAAGGCGTCTGAATTCATCCCAAGGATCAATCGTAGTGATCGCAACGTCAGAGAATACCAGGCAAATAAAAGCGATCCCGACAAAAATTTTAGTTGTTTTTGCTAGTGGTGATGGTTCCGACCGCAAGGTCATTAATCCTTATTACGATACAAATGATCAAGGTCACTTGGCTTCATTCCATTGGTGTCCTCATCAAGGACAAGCAATCCATTCCTAATTCCTATTAGCCTGTCAGAAAATTCGATGGCCAATTCTCGATCATGCATCGCTAATACAACGGTTGGCTTATTTGAGGTTATAGAATTGAGAATTTCCCGTGCCTGATGTTCATCTACGGCAGAAACAGGCTCATCAGCAATTAAAATTTCACCGGTATGAAAAAGGGCACGGCCTACGGCGGTTCTTTGCTGTTGACCTCCAGACAATTCGCCCACGCTATTGTGTATTTTATCTTCCAAACGCAATATTTTAAGGATCGGAACAACCAGCCCAATATCCGCTTTTAACGGAAGTAATAGATTACGAAAATTTCGCCACACCGAACGCTCATGCAACCTTCCCATATAGACATTGTGGAAAACGGTCAGGGCCTGCACTAACCCCAATTCCTGTGGTACTAGGGAAGCAGCATTCCCCAATCGTGCGTGAATAAGGTTCAGTAGAGTTGTCTTACCTGAACCACTTTCACCGACTATAGCGATACGTTCGCCCTTTTTAATGGTCAAGTCGAGTTCGCGAAGAACCGAAGTGCCATTATAGCCGACGGTTTCTTCGCGAATCTCTAGTAAAGACATTAGAGTGTGTGAGACTTAATCAATAAGACCAAGTTTCTTCGCAGTCTCTTTGATCGGTGCAAAATCGGAGTTCTTAGCAGAAATGAACCCTTTTCGTGGAAATGATTTCAATAAATCTGGATCACTCATCGAGATCAGTGCCCCTTTTATTTTTTTAGCAAAACCCTTACCAAACTTCTTATCTACATCGCCACGAATTGTCCAATTATAATCTGGATAGCCCGGGGTCTTCCAAATGACGCTAATTTTCTTAGGATCGATTTTACCACTTTTAAGCTCACGCTTCCAAACTTTGAAGTTTGTTGCCCCAACTTCATAGGCCCCAGACTGCACCAGAGCTACGGTCCGCGAATGATTGCCGCTAAAACCAACTCGCTTAAAAACCTTATCGGGTGTTTTGCCAAAAGCTTTACGGATATGAAATTCTGGCATTAAACGACCGGAGGTAGACCCCTTTGATCCAAAAGTAAAAGTTCTACCTGCAATACCCTTAGGAAAGTCTTTGGAAAACTTAAGGCCCGTGCTTTTGTGGGCGATAAAATAAGATTCAAAGAAAGGGTCTTTCTTGCCCTGGGCAATCGCTTGTGACCCTTTAACGAGTCCACGTGCACGAACACCTGACAAACCACCAAACCACGCAAGTTGCACTTGATTATTTCGGAATGCCGTAACAGCAGCCGCATAAGATTTAACAGGCACATATTCAACGTTGATGTTTAATGATTTGGATAAATATTTTGCGACCTTTCCAAACCTCTTGCGAAGTTGCGTTTCATCTTGGTCGGGGATAGCTGTAAAAACAAAGTTTTCACCAGCCATGCTGGTCTTGATTTCAAATGGTTGGCACACAAAAAACACAGCCGCAATTATCACTGCAGAAATTATCTTAAACATTTCGTATCTCGTTTCTCTTACCTTGACTTTAATAACAGACTGCACCGAAACGTAAAAAAGGTCTAGTACACCCCTGATAATTTACACTCTATTACGCCTATAAATTATAAGGTAATAACATTAGTAATAGTCCTTCATAATCGATAATTCATATTCCCGATCCAATGACATTTCTGCCAGCCGAATTGTTGCCCACACATTTTGCCATGCCTCAAACTCTTTTTGTTGTGCCGTCCGAGCCGCAACCATTTGCGGGGTCATGGGATTTCGGGATCGCTTCGGAGCTACGTATTTTTGACCTTCTAAAATACCCAGTTCAGTAAGTGTTTTTCTTATCTGGTAATATTGATTTTTTTGATCCCGAATTTCGCTAACTGATTGCGACATAGTTATTTTTCTACGTTTACCGTTATACGTGATTTTAAGGATGATTCCCGCATTCTGATCAGTATCTTCTTCAACTCCAGGTAAAGACCGAAATTGTTTAACAAGTTTTTCAAACCAACGGTTTTGTTCAGCACTGACTGTCATTAGATGATCTTAATAGCGTTTTAATCAGGGGTATGGCGGAGAGTAAGGGATTCGAACCCTTGGTACCCCGAAAGGCACAACGGTTTTCGAGACCGCCCCGTTCGACCACTCCGGCAACTCTCCATTGAGGTTTTTAAAGGAGTAGCAATGGTGAGGTCAATCTTTGCGGAAAAAAATACTAAATTGGTTGAACTCAAACCTCACCCCATATGTCCTCAGCACACTCAACCAAACGAGTAAGTTTCGCTCTTTGGGTATTTTCAGTAATTGGATTTCCCATAATCGAGCTTGCAAAACCGCATTGTGGTCCAATTGCGAGGTTTTCTATTGAAGTAAATTTAGCGGCCTCGTCAACGAGATGTTTTAAGGTATCAGCTTCCTCTATTCTCTGGGACTTAGAAGAAACAAGTCCAAGCACAGCTATCTTGTCATCGGGTAAATATTTAAGAGGCTCAAAAGTTCCGGCCCGAGGCGTATCATATTCCAAAAAATAACCATCAACATTTATTTGATTAAAAAGCGCATCGGCCACAGGATCATACCCTCCTTTGGCAGCCCACAGACCTTCCCTATTTCCTCGGCATGTATGCATGGTGAAGGTCACATCATCTGATACATCCTTAATTACCTCATTAATACGATGGGCATATCGATCTAACGTTTCTTCTTGGCTAGAACCCCAGGATTTGAAAACATCCTCATAATCAGGGTCACATAAAAACGGTAAGGTAACATCGTCAAGTTGAATATAACGTGCGCCATTATCCACTAATGCTTCAATCTCTTGCCGATAAGCGACGATCAGATCGTCCCAAAACCTCTCTATATCGCTGTAGTAACCGGAAAGGATAGCTGGATCACCGCCTGCGAAACAATGAACAACCGGAGGAGCAGGCATAGTGACCTTGGGCGTGATAGTGGTATTGGATTTTAAGAACTTAAAAGCTTCCACTACCGGGCTAGGCTTCCAAGTTATTTTATCATTTATTGTTAATACCGAGAAATTCTGTTGCTTGCCCTGTTCATTTTTCCATGAAAATGGAGAGGACGAACCTTGGCGAGTAGCAGAGAACCCCTGCCAATTCATTATCATCTCCAACCACCAGCTGCGCCGACGAAACTCACCATCAGTAGCTGTCTTAAGGCCGACATCTTCTTGAAGAGCAATAACCTCAACAATGCAATTATTCTCTTCATTGCGAAGGTCAATATTTTCATGAGGGCCAAGATTATCCTCGGCCGTTTGCGGTCCCAAAAATCTCTCACGGGCAGCCAATAATTTTTGCGGACGAAGCAAACTACCCACATGATCAGCGCGGAATGGGGGTTTTGATACGTCTTTCATCCACTCAATACCAAAATATTTTTATCGTTAAGCGCCATTTAGAGCTTTTAAAAGAATAAAGTCTACCACATTTGATCACACTATCAGAATAATGAAGCGAGGGACGCCGATTAGTTTACTTTGGTGATGTAATTTTTTTATTTAAATTAAATTTATTAAGTCATACGAGACCCTTGACACACGTGCCGTTGGGACTATATTTCCGCCTCCTTTGAGCGGGCTCGGCATTTTTGATTTGGATGCCACTGTGGCCTGTCGTTTTTACTGTGTTGGAGTGTCATGTACGCAGTGGTCAAAACTGGCGGTAAGCAGTACCGCGTTGCCAAAGATGATGTAATTATCGTCGAAAAGCTTGAAGCTGACGCCGGTAGCTCGATCGAGCTGGATGAAGTGTTAATGCTTGACGATGGCAAGGAAACGGTTGTGGGTACGCCGCTTATTGATGGCGCCCGGGTTGCCGCAACGGTACTGGATCAAACGCGTAATGAAAAAATTATTGTCTTCAAAAAGAAGCGGCGTAAGGATTATAAAAGAAAGAAGGGCCATAGACAGGATCAAACAGTCCTGAAGATTGACGAAATTCTAGCAAAGGGGCAAAAAGCTAATAATACAAAGCGCCCTGAGAAAGCTCAAGAAGCATCAGTTACTTCACCGAGCGAAGCCGCTGCGGCTAAGCCGGTAACTAAAAAGGCTCCGGCTAAAAAGGCTCCGGCTAAAAAGGCTCCGGCTAAAAAGGCTTCCGCTAAAAAGGCCCCGGCTAAAAAGGCGGCAGGAAAGAAATAGACCTAGGAGAGAATAGAATGGCACACAAAAAAGCAGGTGGTAGTTCTCGAAATGGCCGAGATACTGAAGGCCGCAGACTTGGCGTTAAAAAATCTGGTGGCCAAGCTGTAATCCCAGGTAATATTATTATTCGTCAGCGTGGAACTAAATATCACCCGGGTCAAAATGTCGGTATTGGTCGAGATCACACGATTTTCGCT
>CAZCKO010000015.1:16295-38264 GCA_964499275.1 uncultured Rhodospirillaceae bacterium | reverse complement strand
GGGGCGCGTGAGCTTTGCGCGTAAATCCCAGGGAAGAATTTATGTTTCGGTGGATCCAAACGTCTGAATAATCCTCCATAGCTGCATAGGCAGTGAGATTTTGGGGGAATACGTTTATTCCCCCGTTTTATTTGAGGATTACTGGCCAAGGAGATAGGCCAATATCATGAAATTTCTTGATCAAGCAAAAATATTTATCCGATCAGGCGATGGTGGTGACGGATGTGTCGCATTTCGACGAGAAAAATATGTTGAGTTTGGGGGTCCAGATGGTGGCGACGGCGGCAAAGGCGGCAATGTCATTGTTAGAACTTCGAAAGGGCTCAATACGCTAATTGATTTTCGCTATCGTCAACATTTTAAGGCAAAGCGTGGCTTTAACGGTAGCGGGAACAACCGTACTGGTGCTACTGGTAAGGACGCCATATTGAGAGTGCCCCCTGGCACCCAAATTTTTGAAGATGACAATAAGACACTCATCGTAGATCTGACGGATAACAACTCAGAACACATTCTCTGTCAGGGGGGACAGGGTGGGCGCGGTAATGCACGATTCAAAACAGCCACTAACCAAGCACCACGCCGAGCAGACCCAGGACAATTTGGAAAAGAACGCTGGATTTGGTTACGGCTTAAGTTAATTGCTGACGCTGGACTCATAGGTCTTCCGAATGCCGGAAAATCTACTTTCTTATCCGTTGTTTCACGAGCTAAACCTAAAATTGCGGATTATCCCTTCACAACATTATTTCCCAACTTGGGTGTGGTCGGTATTGACGAGGCATCCTTCGTTATTGCAGATATTCCCGGGCTAATAAAAGGAGCCCATCAAGGTGCGGGGCTTGGTGACCGATTTTTAGGGCATGTAGAACGTTGCTATACTCTATTACACATTATAGATGGCACAGAAGAAGACATCGCGACTAATTGGCAAACAGTAAGAGATGAATTAAAGGCCTATGGCAATGGTTTAGAAGAAAAAAAGGAGATTGTTGCAATAAATAAAATTGATGCAATGTCAGAGAAAGAAATAGAGGGCAAATGCCGGACTCTAAAAAAGGCAGGAGTACAAGAAATCATGCTTATTTCCAGTGTTGCTGGAAAGGGTATTGATAAAGTTTTGCGACGTATAGGAGACTTGGTGAATGCAAATAGCTATACGAAGTCGTGCACTGAGGTTAATAATAAAACATGGGTACCATAATTTCCAAAAATCATAAGTCATTATCCTCCTATAAGAGGATAATCGTCAAAGTTGGATCATCTCTTTTGACTGAGGATAACACAGGGGCGCTTAATCACAATTGGTTAGCGGCCTTAGCCAAAGATATTGCCCATTATAAAGAGAAAGGTGCTCAAATAATTATAGTGTCGTCCGGCGCGGTTGCCGTTGGCCGCAAAATACTAAACCTATCAGCCAAAAAGCTGCGGCTGGAGGAAAAACAGGCTGCGGCAGCGGCAGGACAGATTGGGTTATTTCACGCCTGGCAGGACGCTATGACTATGTATAATCTGCGAACCGCACAAATATTACTCACACCCAGTGACACAGAAGAAAGAAGACGGCATCTAAATGCACGTAATACTATCGAAACTTTACTTGAATTAGGCGCGGTCCCGGTCATCAATGAAAATGATACCGTCGCTACAGAAGAGATCCGCTTCGGTGATAATGATCGCCTAGCTGCTCGTGTCGCACAAATGATTGGGGGCGACGCTTTGGTCCTTTTATCCGACATCGACGGTTTATATACGGCCGACCCGAAGGACAATCAAAATGCTACTTTCATATATGAAGTAACCGAAATTACTTCTAAGATTGAATCTATGGCCGGTGAAGCTCCACCAGGCTATTCCTCTGGGGGGATGGTGACCAAAATTCAAGCTGCACAAATTGCTACACGGGGAGGATGTGCTGTTATTATTGCGGATGGCAAAGATAATCATAGTTTAGGGTCTATTGATGCAGGCAAAAGATGTACTTGGTTCCTAGCGAAGGCAAATCCTGCCACCGCACGTAAACGTTGGATAGCCGGTGTCCTTACTCCCAATGGAAAACTAACTATTGATACCGGTGCGGAAAAAGCTTTGGATAAAGGTAAAAGTTTGCTCCCTGCGGGGGTAAAGTCCGTTTCGGGGGACTTCGACCGTGGTGATGCTGTAATAATAGAGAACGACCAGAACACTAGACTGGGATGCGGCCTTATAGCTTATTCCGCAAAAGATGCCAAATTAATTGCTGGTCATAAAACCGGTGAAATTGAAACTTTGCTCGGATACCGTGGTCGTGACGAAATGATTCATCGTAATGATTTGGTGATTGATAGGTGATCGATGATTATGACGGATGAAGTAAAGAGCCAAGATGCATTTGATGATAGTGCGTCGTTAAACGCCACCATGACCGCGCTTGGCGTTTCCGCTCGGAATGCTTTTCAGGAAGTATCAAATATTACAACCGACTCAAAGAATACTGCGTTATTCGAGTCAGCGAAGGCTATAAGAGAATCCGCCCAAACGCTTGAAGCGGCTAACGCTAAAGATATCATTTTGGCAAAAAAAAATAATACCCCAGAGTCAACTCTTGACCGCTTGTTTTTGAATGCCGCACGTGTAGAAGCTATGGCTGCAGGTCTGGAGAAAATTGCAACTTTAGATGACCCTATTGGTGCTGTTATGGCTGAATGGGTCCAGCCAAATGGGCTAAGAATTCAACGCGTGCGAGTCCCTTTAGGCGTAATCGGCATAATTTACGAAGCCCGACCAAATGTGACAGCTGATGCAGGGGGTCTCTGTCTCAAAGCTGGTAATGTGGCCATCCTTCGTGGCGGTTCGGATAGTTTTCATTCATCCTCTGCAATACTCGATTGTCTACAACGAGGATTGAAAGTGGCCAACCTACCTACTGGTACTATCCAACTTGTACCCACAATTGATCGGGCAGCTGTTGGCAAAATGCTCACCATGGATGATAAAATTGATGTTATCATTCCTCGCGGAGGAAAATCCCTTATAGAAAGGGTCCAAAAAGAAAGCCGCGTCCCAGTTATTGCACATTTAGATGGCAATTGTCATGTATACGTGGATAGATCTGCTAATTCCGAAATGGCTAAGAGTGTCGTCCTCAACGCGAAAATGCGAAGGCCTGGTATTTGTGGAGCAACAGAAAGTCTAGTGATTGATCAATCCTCAGCACCCCAGTTACTTCCCCCCATTATTGAGGCCCTAACGGAAGCAGGCTGTGAAATACGTGGTGACGCCCCTACCCGTGCCTTAGACGATCGAGTGAGGGTGGCCAATGAAGATGATTGGGGCACCGAATATCTCGACGCAATAATTTCAATAAAGCAAGTCGACGGATTAAACGAAGCTATTAAACACATTAATCAATATGGGTCGCACCATACCGACTCAATTGTTACTTCTGATCAAAGCGCCGCGACAAAATTTTTAAAAAATATTGATTCTGCAATTGTCCTTCATAATGCCTCAACACAATTTGCAGATGGTGGTGAGTTTGGTATGGGCGCGGAGATAGGAATCTCTACGGGACGCCTGCATGCACGCGGACCGGTTGGCGTAGAACAACTGACAACATTCAAATATCTGGTACGAGGCAATGGACAGGTCAGGCCCTGACACAAATAATAAAAAATTCACGAGGTTTAATTCGCCAGGGTCTTGGTGGCAGTGGTAAGCGTATCGGACTGCTTGGCGGCTCCTTCAATCCAGCCCATGATGGCCACATCCACATCTCCCAGGAAGCTTTGAAGCACCTTGATCTAGATAAAGTATGGTGGATTGTCTCCCCACAAAACCCTCTCAAGGGGGCGGAAGACATGGCCCCTTTTAAAGAACGCTTATATCTTGCTCGAAAATTTATTAAGGATCCACGCATCTTGGTAACGGATATTGAAGATCAAATAAACACCCGGTTTACAATTGATAGTATCAAGAAAATTCAGCGTAGTTTTATTCAAAAGCAATTTGTTTGGATTATGGGAGCTGACAATCTACTTCAAATGCCCCAATGGAAAAACTGGGAAGAGCTATTTTCAACAGTTCCCATTGCGATTTTTGACCGCGCGCCGTATTCTGTAAAAGCGCTGTCTGGGAAGGCTGCGCAAGTATTCTCTCAAAGTAGGCTTCCAACACAATATGCGCGAAAACTGGCAAATTTTAAACCGCCCGCATGGACCTTTTTCCATATACCGCTACATCCAGCGACAGCAACTGAAATACGTAGACGGAACAATCCATACCTCAATGATTGATCGGGTGTGACCTATTGACCGATAAATTTATAGGGGATCAAAAAACATCAACATTGGACCCGGAGTATGTTGTAGAGCTTGTTAAGGAAATTTTAGAAAATCACAAATTCGAGAAAATTGTAGTTATTGACCTGCAGGGCAAGGCGACTATTGGTGATTATATGGTCGTTGCTGGCGGTAACTCCACTCGTCAAATAGTCTCTTTAGCTGAAATTCTTTTACAAAGACTAAAACAAATACAATTACCGGTCATGAAACCCGAAGGGCTACCGCAGGGGGATTGGGTCCTTATTGATACTGGAAATGTCATAGTACACCTATTTCGCCCTGAAGTTCGGGAATTTTATAATCTCGAAAAAATGTGGGAGGCTGATTTGGATGAAGACACCGTGACGACAAAGAGCTAGCAGGCTACGGATTATGAAGATTACCGTAATAGCGGTTGGTAAGCTCCGTGTTGGCCCCGAAAGTATGCTTGTGGATCATTTTGCTAAAAGAATTACATGGCCATTTGAAATCCTCGAAGTTGAAGAAAAAAAGAAACTTAGCATTCCAAAATTAAAAACGAGCGAGGCAAATTTACTTCTTAAACGATGCCCATCAGGTTCAGAAATAATCGCCCTTGACCAACTCGGGGAAAATATTTCAAGTACAGAACTCGCTACAAAATTTAACAATTGGCAGGATACTGGAAGCAAAGAAGTTTGCATTCTCATCGGTGGGGCAAATGGATTAGATGATATAGTGCGGAAAAGAGCAGGTCTGGTAATTTCATTTGGGCGCCTTACATGGCCCCATATGCTAGCTCGTGCGATGCTAACCGAGCAGATCTATAGAGCTAAACAAATTATTGATGGGCACCCGTATCACCGAGAATAAATAAAATTTTAAATTCTTAGAGAAATACTCGTTTTATAGTTTAATTTTACGTTATAATCCCCACGTCATCGAAAGCTTAGACTCGTAGTGAAGGGTATGTCTTCAAAATTTACATATCAACCAGCCATACTTTGTGTCCTTGATGGGTGGGGCTGGCGCCCCGAGAAACCTGAGAACGCCATTGCATTAGCGAATACCCCTGTATTTGATCGTTTGCTGACTGAATGTCCGAGTGCCCTGCTAAAAACATCTGGAACAGATGTTGGATTGCCCGAACAACAAATGGGGAATTCCGAAGTTGGCCACCTGAATTTAGGAGCTGGCCGCGTCGTCAATCAAGACATACTACGAATTAACAAGGCTATAGAAGAAGAAAACCTCAAGGACAACCCGGCTTTATTAGAGCTGATTAATAATAAAAGTACATGTCATTTAATGGGATTATTATCTCCAGGCGGCGTCCATTCGCATCAAGGCCACATCTTCGCCCTAGCAAAAATTTTAAATGATTCAGGTATAAAGGTCGCTATCCACGCATTTATGGATGGCCGAGATACACCACCCAAAAGTGCACTAGAGTTTCTTCAAATATTTTGTGAACAAGTAGTAAACCTCAAGCTAGTATCAATCGTAACCGTTACAGGCAGGTTTTATGCAATGGATCGTGACAAACGTTGGGACCGTGTCTCTGGAGCGTACAATGCTATTGTTGATGGTGTTGGAGAGAAAGCACAAAATCCTCTAGAAGCCATACAGAACAGCTATAACAACGAAGTAAACGACGAATTTGTATTACCCACGATCATTGGCGATTACAGCGGCATGCAAGACGGTGATACTTTACTTATGGCAAATTTTCGTGCCGATCGAGCCAGAGAGATTTTGACGGCTCTTTTGGATCCCAATTTTACAGGCTTTGAACGATCCAAAACTATATCGATCAGTTACTCCACCGGCTTAGTTGAATATTCCAAATCTTTAAACCCGCTAATGTCATCAATTTTCTTACCTGAAAAACTTGAAAATATTTTTGCAAAAGTGATTTCTGATGCTGGACTCAAACAATTCCGGATTGCCGAAACCGAAAAATACGCTCATGTAACTTTCTTCTTTAATGGTGGTGAAGAAACACCATACCCTGGTGAAGAACGGGCTTTGATTCAATCTCCAAAGGTTACGACATATGATCTACAACCGGAAATGTCAGCGCAGGAGGTGACAGATCGTCTTTTAGATGCAGTTAGTTCGGGCGAGTTTGATTTTATTTTTGTCAACTATGCTAATCCTGACATGGTTGGACATACAGGGGTGTTATCAGCTGCAATAAAGGCAATAGAAACAGTTGACCAATGTATCGGCCGACTTGAGGAAGCCGCTGTCAGTGTTGGGGCTTCACTTTTGATAACGGCTGATCATGGTAATGCTGAAACCATGACACACCCTAAAACCGGAAAACCCTTTACATCACACACCACAAACAGGGTACCTGTACTTATAGCAAATGCATCCAAAGAATTAGTAGGTTTGAAGGATGGAAAACTCGCCGACGTAGCCCCAACATTGATAGACCTTATGGGTTTGATCCAACCTTCCGAAATGACCGGTCAAACACTCCTACAAACCTTTGGTTCCAAAAAAATTCGTGGAGGGATGAACCCTGTATCGGCGAATTCCTAAACTAGGATTCTTTTTCTTGGCTATCATCTTTGGAATGCCACTTTCAACATCAGTATGGGCAGAGCCAGTAAAAAAACTCAAAAATGTCGAACAAAGCTTAGCAAACACAAAAAATAAATCTCATTTACTAAGCGAAAAAGAACTTAAACTCGATAAAGATTTACACAAACTTAGGCAAAGGTCGATTTCTGCCGCTGGTAAAGCGCGCCAACATGCCTTAAAGCTGACTGCTCTTGAAATTAAAATTGCAGAGCTTAATAGGAGCTCTCAGAAAAAAAAGAAGTCCTTAATCTCCAGAAAGAACGAGCTTAATTACTTGATTGGTGCAATACAAAGAATAGCCCTTCATCCACCCTTTGCTCTTTTCTTGTTGCCATCAAAACCCTCTGACACCGTTAGAACCGCCCTTTTACTTCGTTCTATCTTGCCGGAAATCGAAACGAGAGCAAAAATTTTAAAGAAAAAAATCAATTCTTTGTCAGAAATCCGGTCGGCAATTATACATTCCCGAGAAATAATAAAATTAGAGCAGAATAATTTAGACAAAGAACGTGCTATCATTGCCAAACTTACCTCTAAAAAGATTAAGATAATGAAATCAACATATATTGCCCGAGAAAATCTTGACAAAAAGGCGATGGTCCTAGGTAAACAGGCTAAGAATTTGAGAGCAATTTTGGCCAGCATAACGGCCAAGAAAAATGTAAATTCAAGTTACAGGATACGATCTAGGACTCACAACCTCCCCCAAAAACTTGTACCTTTATCCCGTCGCGGATTACCAGTAGTTGGGGAAATAAATATTACCTTTGGCCAGCCAGACCAGAGTGGTGAACGTTCGCTTGGCCTTTCTATAAGAGCAAGACCTGGAGCCACCGTTATTTCCCCCAGAAAAGGCAAAGTAGTTTTCGCGGGCCCATTTAAAGAGCTTGGCAATCTACTAATTATAGAATTTAGCGATAAATTACATATATTATTGGGTGGGTTAGATAAAATTTTTATCCCTGTCTGTCAAATAGTTTTAGTGGGGGAGCCTGTTGGAATAATATCTTCTTTAAAAATGAAAGAAAAATTTCTATACCTTGAATTACGCAAGAACGGGCAGGCCATAAACCCTCTGCCTTGGCTTGCGGTAGAACGAAATAGGAAACGTGGATAATGTTTACACGACTCTTAGCGGCGATCGCCGTCTTCATACTGGTATTTTCTACAATTAGCAGCAAAGCACAAAAAAATACCTCCGAAACCTATCGTCAACTCGATTTGTTTGGGAACGTTTTTGAACGTGTACGAGCCAAATATGTTGAGAAAGTGAGCGACGAAAAGTTAATCGAAGCGGCTATCAATGGCATGCTTACCTCGCTTGACCCGCATTCCAGCTACATGTCTCCAAAAAGTTTTAAAGATATGAAGGTGCAAACCAAAGGGGAATTTGGCGGCTTGGGCATTGAAGTCACCATGGAAAACGGTTTTGTGAAGGTCGTTTCACCAATCGACGAAACACCGGCTTTCCGTGCAGGGCTAAAATCCGGTGATTATATAACACACCTCGATAGTAGCCCAGTCCAAGGGATAACCCTGAATGAAGCGGTGGAAAAAATGCGAGGGCCGGTGAATTCAAAAATCAAACTCACTATCCGACGCGATGGACGTGAGCCATTCCATGTCATCATCACCCGGGCAGTTATAAAGGTTAAGTCAGCAAGATGGCGTATCGAAAACAACATAGGATACCTTCGATTAACGTCATTCACAGAACAGTCGAGCATTGGAATTGAGAAAGGAATGAAAAAGATCAAGGAAAAGCTAGGTAGAAAATTAAAGGGCATTATCCTTGACTTAAGAAACAACCCAGGTGGCTTGTTGGATCAAGCTATTAAAATCTCAGATGCATTCCTCGAACGTGGAGAAATTGTTTCTACAAGATCACGACGCGCAAATGACGCACAGCGATTCAATGCAAAAAAAGGTGACTTGGCTGAAAAACTACCGATGGTAGTATTAATCAATGGCGGCTCTGCATCTGCTTCAGAAATAGTTGCTGGGGCACTTCAGGACCATCGCCGCGCCGTTATACTGGGAACACAGTCTTTCGGCAAGGGATCAGTTCAGACCATTATTCCACTATCCGGACATGGTGCTATTCGCCTTACCACCGCGAAATATTATACACCCTCCGGCCGATCAATTCAGGCCAAAGGCATAACTCCTGATATTGAAATCAAACAAGCGCGTTTGGAAACCGTCGATTATGGAAACCAAAAGCGCGAAGCCGACCTCAAGGGGGCATTGAAAAACCCCAATTCCCCTAAACCAAAAAAAATAATCGGTAGCGATGCTGATAAGGTCAAAAAGCCTGAAAATGAGAAAAACAAAAAGGTATTTGATTACCAACTAGAAAGAGCTCTAGATCTAATTCGTGGAATTTCTTTATATAAAACACGGGTGAATAATTGATCCCTGTTTTACAAAATTATAAAGAATTATGAGCGCAAACTTCAATTACCGCCCATGCACCGCGATGTTACTTTTTAATGTTAAGGGTGAAGTACTAGTAGCTGAAAGAAACGACCGCAAAGACACAGCATGGCAACTTCCACAGGGCGGCGTAGATTTAGATGAAAACGTAGAACAAAGTGCGCTCCGTGAATTGAAAGAAGAGATAGGAACCGCTGCCGCAGAGGTCGTTGCTATCGCCGATGATCAAATATGTTATGACTGGCCTGAAAAAAACCACAAAAAAGATCGTAAAAAATGGCGAGGCCAATGTGTTACTTTAGTAGCCCTTAAATTTATCGGAAATGATAGCGATATAAATGTTAACACTCACCATCCGGAATTTCGAGCTTGGAAATGGGTGGCCCTAGAGACCATACCCCAGTTAATAATACCGTTTAAAAAACCATTATATGATTATGCTGTCAGGCAATTCACTTCAATCCGAGATAACAGGCTTTTGGGAAAATCCAGATAATCATTAAACTAAATTGCGTCTCCGTTTATCTCACCCGTTCGCTCCTAAAGCGCCCCCACCATTGAATCCAAACCAACCAACCCAAAGCATAGACGCGCCAATCATCGCCATTCCTGGGTTATGAGGTGGGTTCACTCCTCGTGGAAACCCACGCCGGCTTTCAACCATAACCGCGATTACCAATGCCGAAACACCTGCGGTTAAATGGACAATTAGCGAAGACGTGATAATTGCGAATCGTAGATTAACGAAAGTCGTCGATTCGATGTCTATGCTTGCCCAATATAATTAAAGGCGGCCAATAACTCTTCAGATTGCTTAAGTAATGATGTTGCGTTTTCTATTCCGTCTTCGGTGGCTTCATCTGCCGCCTTTCGTGCTTCTTCTACCCTAAGTTCAAGATCACTTCGTTCCGCAGAATTGAGGTCGATTGCTTCATCCGCCAACACCGTACAACGGTCCGGTGTGACTTCTGCAAATCCACCGGTCACAAAAATAACCCGATTAACCAGATTATTTTCATAAATCGATATGACACCAGTACGTAATGTCGAAATAAAAGGTGAGTGCCCCGGCAAAACACCAAAATCACCTTCTGCCCCTGGCACGACGACGAGCTCAACCTTTTCAGAAAACAAAAGGTTTTCTGGGATAACCATTTCAAATTCGACGGTATCTGCCATCGTCACCTTATCTCTTTATCATAAAACAAAGTTACGCCGCTTCTGCAGCCATTTTTTTAGCTTTCTCGATAGCATTTTCTATGGTGCCAACCATATAAAATGCCGATTCTGGAAGATCGTCATACTCACCAGCAACAAGTCCCTTAAACCCTTTAATTGTGTCTTCAAGACTAACAAGAACTCCGGGAAAACCGGTAAATATTTCCGCAACGTGAAAGGGCTGCGACAAAAATCTCTGTATTTTACGCGCTCTCGCGACGACAAGCTTATCTTCTTCAGATAATTCATCCATACCGAGAATAGCAATGATATCCTGAAGGCTTTTGTATCGCTGTAAAACTTCCTGCACATTCCGTGCCACTTCATAGTGTTCATCACCCAGGATCCGCGGATCAAGAATTCGCGATGTTGAGTCAAGCGGGTCAACGGCGGGATAAATTCCCAGTTCTGCGATCTGCCGTGACAACACCGTTGTAGCATCCAGATGAGCAAATGATGTAGCAGGTGCAGGATCCGTCAAGTCATCAGCAGGCACGTAAATCGCCTGTACCGACGTAATTGAACCCTTATTAGTAGTAGTAATTCGTTCCTGCATTGCCCCCATATCTGTAGCCAAGGTTGGTTGATAACCAACCGCCGAAGGAATTCGACCGAGGAGCGCGGAGACCTCCGAACCGGCCTGGGTGAAGCGAAATATATTGTCAACAAAAAGTAAAACGTCCTGACCCTCAGAATCCCGAAAATACTCCGCCAATGTCAGTCCAGTGAGAGCAACTCGAGCTCTTGCTCCGGGGGGCTCATTCATCTGTCCGTACACCAGTGCCGCCTTTGAATCGCCCTCGAGATCTATAACTCCGGATTCTATCATTTCGTGATATAAATCATTTCCCTCTCGAGTTCTCTCACCAACTCCGGCAAAAACAGAATATCCGCCGTGTGCTTTAGCTATATTATTGATTAACTCCATTATAATAACAGTCTTGCCGACACCGGCCCCACCGAATAGTCCTACCTTACCACCCCGGGAATATGGCGCTAGCAAATCAACAACCTTGATACCGGTTACTAAAATTTCGGTCTCTGTAGACTGCTCAACAAATTCAGGCGCATCTCGATGAATAGGTAAGGTTTGTTTAGTGTTAATCGGCCCTCGCTCATCGACTGGACTACCTACAACATTCAAAATCCGCCCTAGTGTCTCCGGGCCAACTGGGACTGTAATTGGGTTGCCAGTATCCACTACTTCTTTGCCCCGCACCAAACCTTCCGTCGCATCCATCGCGATAGTTCGAACAGTTGATTCTCCAAGGTGTTGTGCAACTTCAAGTACAAGTGTTCCATCATCCGTTTGACAATGCAGAGCATTAAGAATTTCGGGCAATTCCCCTTCGAATTGTACGTCAACCACGGCGCCAAGCACTTGGGTAACCTTGCCTATGCTGCTAGAAATTTCAGCCATCATTCGTCCTCATTTCCTCTTATTCGATCCTCTACAACGCCTCAGCACCGGAAATTATTTCGATAAGTTCCTTGGTGATAAACGCCTGACGCGTTCGGTTATAAGTAATGGTCAAGTCATCAATCATGTCGCCCGCATTACGGGTTGCGTTATCCATTGCCGTCATCCTAGCCCCTTGTTCGGAAGCCGCATTCTCCAGCAGAGCTCTAAATAGCTGAACAGACAAATTACGGGGCAACAAATCTTCCAAAATCTCTTGTTCGTCCGGTTCAAATTCATAAATTGCTTTTTGTTTACTATTTTCTTGGTTCGCAAACGTTTCATCATCACTTTTTCCATCCGACTGATAATCTTCAGGAGTCCGAAATGGTATCAACTGCTGCGGCGTAACTACTTGGGTCATCGCCGACTGAAAGCGATTATAAATAATTGTACAAACGTCGAACTCTCTAGCCTCAAACATCTGAAATATGCGATCACCAACTATTTTTGCATCAACAAATGATAGAGACTTCCTGCCAACTTCCTCGAATGTATCCAGAATTATTGCAGGATAAACGCGACGCAAAATATCACGCCCCTTACGACCAACACACAGGACCTTAACTTCTTTATTACCATCTAAAAGACGTCTAATGATTTGAAGCGCCCCCCGCACTATAGAAGAATTAAACCCGCCACATAGGCCCCGATCAGAAGTCATAACCACTAATAGGTGTATGTCATCTTTTCCATTCCCGACGAGAAGCTCCGGACCGCCAGCACCGGTGGACAGACCATCTGAAAGTGAGCTCAGCATACGATCCATTCGTTCAGAATACGGTCGCGCAGCTTCTGCCTGTTCCTGGGCACGACGCAGTTTAGCCGCTGCAACCATTTTCATCGCAGAGGTAATCTTTTGTGTCGACTTAACGCTGTCAATTCGAACTCTTAGGTCCTTTAAGTTAGGCATAGACTCAAGAAAATCCCATTCCTACATTTCCAAAATTCACCGCCTATTTAGCGTAAAAAGAATTTGCATAAGTTTCTATGGCTGATTTTAGCTCAGAATCGGTTTCATCTGAAATTGCCTGTTTTACGCGAATATCTTCAAGAATATCTTTATGATTAGCTCGTATTGTAGACATCAGCCCTTCTTCAAACTGGGTGACATCGCTAACTGGAACTTTATCAATGAAGCCATTCACCCCAGCATAAATAGCGACTACCTGTTCTTCGACTGGTATTGGGCGGTATTGTGGTTGTTTTAACAACTCGGTAAGGCGTTCGCCACGAGCCAGAAGACGTTGCGTAGCGGCATCCAGATCAGAAGCAAACTGGGCAAAAGCTGCCATCTCGCGATACTGCGCCAATTCTAGTTTAATTGACCCAGCAACTTGCTTCATAGCTTTGATTTGAGCAGCAGAACCAACACGGCTAACAGATAAACCAACATTAACTGCTGGACGAATTCCAGAATAAAAAAGATCGGTTTCCAGAAAAATCTGACCATCTGTTATCGAAATAACATTAGTTGGAATATAGGCGGAAACATCACCAGCCTGTGTTTCAATAATCGGCAAGGCCGTAAGCGAACCGCCTCCTAGCTCTTCATTCATTTTTGCTGCACGTTCGAGAAGACGGGAATGGAGGTAAAAAACATCACCTGGATAAGCCTCGCGACCAGGTGGGCGACGCAATAGCAGTGACATTTGCCGATAAGCCACAGCTTGTTTTGATAGATCATCATAAATAATCAGTGAATGTTTTCCATTATCTCGAAACCATTCACCCATTGCGCAGCCCGTATAAGGTGCAAGATACTGCATTGGGGCCGGATCTGAAGCCGTCGCGGCTACAACGATGGAATACTCCATAGCACCATGGTCTTCCAAAGTTTTTACTATCTGCGCGACAGTTGATCTTTTCTGACCAACAGCCACGTATACACAGAATAATTTCTTGGTATCGTCTTCTCCTGCGTTCGCACTCTTTTGATTTAAAATCGCATCGACAGCTACAGCTGTCTTGCCGGTTTGACGATCACCAATAATCAATTCCCGTTGGCCTCGTCCAATAGGTATGAGGCTGTCAATAGCTTTAAGCCCAGTTTGCATTGGCTCTGTGACAGATTTCCGTGGAATAATACCGGGTGCCTTTACATCTACACGGGCACGCTCTGCACCCTCAATTGGTCCCTTGCCATCAATCGGGTTGCCTAGTCCATCAATAACCCGTCCAAGAAGTGCTGGTCCGACTGGAACATCGACAATGGAACCGGTTCTTTTGACCGTATCGCCTTCCCTGATGGTACGGTCATCGCCAAAAATAACCGCACCGACGTTATCAGTCTCTAAGTTAAGAGCCATCCCAACGATACCGCCCGTAAATTCTACTAGTTCACCGGCCTGAACATTATCTAACCCGTAAACACGGGCAATTCCGTCCCCTACCGATAAAACACGCCCTACCTCAGCGACTTCGGCATCATCCGCGAAATTTGAAATCTGATCTTTCAAAATTGATGATATTTCTGCAGCGTGGATATCCATCACGCAGCCCCTTTCATAGCAAGTTGTAATTTTTGTAATTTCGTACGCAATGACGAATCGAACATCCTAGATCCGACTCGAACAACCAACCCACCCAATAATTCTGGATTAACTTCCGTTGTAATAGCGACCGATGACCCGGTCGCTTTTTTGAGTGCTAATTCAAGCAATGCGCGCTGACCATCAGAAAGTGGAATGGCAGTGATTATTTCGGCTTCGATCTCACCTCTATGATCTGAAACCAGTGTTTTAAAGTCCCTAATAACATTTTCTAGGGCAAACAATCGTCTGTTTGCAGCAATTACACCAACTGTATTGCACACAATTTCAGATAGTCCTGCCCTCTGAGTCAAAGTAGCCATCGCTTTGCTTTGAGACTCCCTTGAAAACAAAGGGCTTTGAATTAAACGACGTAAATCATCTGATTCTTCTATCATCCCCTGGAGTTGCGAAAGATCTTCAGCAACAGCGTCAATAATATTAGCCTCGCATGCAAGTTCAAAAAGCGCAGTCGCGTACCGTCCTGAAAGACCTGAAACTTTTGTTTGCCCCGATGCCACTTATTTTGCCTATAATGTCTCTACGGGAGTAAGATCTAAGTAATTGAAACTAAACACGTAAATTGGGTTCCAATAAATCTCCAAAACCCAATATCATGCTTACCCAAACTGGGCGATGTTTGCTAGCATACTCAACTAAGCCATGCAACCCATCCAATAGGTTAAAAAGTCTTAATTACGAGGTTTTTATAGAAATCTATATGGATCAACGTCAACGCTTACACGTACTCCGCCAGGAATTCGAACCTGTGAAAGCCAATGACCCACCTTTTGCCTAAAATTTATATTACGAGTTGCCTTAAGTAAAAGACGATATCGATGTCTTCCCCGTAACATTGCTATGGGTGCTGATGCTGGGCCATAAATAGTTACACCGATGTCCGAGGGCGAAGTGCGACCTAAAGATCGGGCCACTTTTTCAACTTGGTTGAGGTTTTTACCTGACACGATTATTGCCACAAGTCTTCCAAACGGGGGCATGCCGTGTTTTTTTCGCTCGCCAGCTTCTGTTGCCAAAAACCGGTCGCGAGCACCAGATACCAGAGCCTGCATTACTGGGTCATCTGGCTGAAATGTTTGCAACAAAACTTTACCAGGGCGTTGGGCACGACCCGCTCTTCCAGCTAATTGATATAATAGTTGAAAGGTCCTCTCTGCTGCCCGCAAATCACCCCCCGCTAGGCCCAAATCTGCATCCACTACACCTACAAGTGTAAGGTCGGGAAAATGATGTCCTTTTGCCATAATTTGGGTTCCGATTAGAATATCAACCTTGTGACTTTGGACACGCTGGACTAACTTTTTAGTACTAAGAGGACTTTGCATGGTATCACTTGCCATGATTTCATATCGGGCCTTTGGAAAAAACGCTGTTACCTCTTCCGCTACTCGTTCTACACCGGGTCCACAGGACACCAGTGTTTCGGGCTCACCGCATTCGGGGCATTCTATCGGTGGACGCATTGAATATCCGCAATGGTGGCAACGTAAATTACGTTGTAATTTGTGTTCCACTAGCCAAGACGTGCAATTTGGGCATTGCAACCGATGACCACAATTACGACACAATGTAAGGGGTGCATATCCCCGACGATTGAGAAAAAGCATCACTTGCTCTCTGGCCTCAAGGGCTTTTACTACAGCTTCCTTTAAAGCCGGAGCTAACCAAGTCTGAGTGGTCATTTGTTCACAGCGCATATCGATTGCACTAATTTCTGGTAGGGCAGCACCTCCATGCCGCTCTGGTAAAGTAATACTCTTATACCGACCAGTTTTAACATTTAAAAAAGTTTCAAGAGAAGGCGTAGCGGAAGACAAAACTATCGGAATATCGCCATTACGAGCCCGGACAACAGCCATATCTCTTGCATTGTAGCAGACGCCTTCATCCTGTTTAAAAGAGCCATCATGTTCTTCATCAACAACAATCAATCCAAGGGAAGAAAATGGTAGAAACAGCGCGGACCTAGCTCCTACAACGACACTCGCTTTACCAGAAACGATGGCACGCCAAATCAAACGCCTCTCCGAGCCCTTCAAATCCGAATGCCACTCAAGTGGCTGGGCATTAAATCGCTCTTGAAATCTTTGAAGCCATTGCACCGTAAGCGCTATTTCCGGTAACAAAACCAATACTTGGCGGCCGGCCTCTAATGTTGCGGCAATGGCTTCAAAATAAACCTCAGTTTTTCCGGACCCTGTGACACCATCAAGTAGAGTTACCGAGAAGCCTCTTTCAACTTTAGTATTAACTGATTTTTGAACTCTATTAATTAAAACAGAAGCTGCCTTTGATTGTAAATCTGAAAGGATTGACCCTTGTCCCCGCCAATCCGGTGGGTCTACATCAACCGTCTCCTCTAAAATAACCGCTTTAATCAGACCTGTTTCCGCCATTTTACGAATCACTGATGGGCTTACCTCAGCATTTCGAGCAAGTTCCGTCCCGATCAGCGGCTGATTATTTTTAAGTGCTGAAAGGACGCGGGAACGTGCACTAGTCAACTTGATTCGCGAATCGATCTGTTTTTTTTCTATATTCCCAGCAGTTAAAAACCCGGTTCGTGTCTTTGGAGGTTCGAGCGCTGAAGGTACACTCATACTCATTCGCAAAACGCGCCTGGCGCGCTTAAAGTATAAGAAGCTGTCCAGTCAATAAGCATACGTAAGTCCTCAGACATACGTGGAACATCTAGTAACCCATTAATTTTTCTGATCTTATTGCTATCGACTTCATCTCTACTATCCCCCCACACAACACCATTTATGTCTCTTTTACCAAGCGGAACAGAGACAAAGTCTCCTGCAGAAATCGACATTCCTGGAGGAACGAAGTAGTCATAAGGCCCCGCTAAAGGTAATGGTAAAAGTACACTTACCCTTTCATTTTTATAAACCCGAAGCGGTGTGGCATGAGATGAGCGCATGGATTAAACTTTAGCTTGGCTCAGGTTATAGGCCAACAAGATTGAATCGAAATAGCAACTGTTAGGTTTTTTTAATTCTCTATGTATAGAAGGATAGTATCGAACAATGAAATTTTTCGTCGACACTGCCGACACTAATGAAATTCGTGAGTTAGCCGCTACAGGTCTTGTAGATGGTGTGACAACCAATCCCTCATTAGTTGCTAAATCGGGGCGCAACTTTTTAGATGTGATTCAAGAAATATCCAGTATCGTGGAAGGACCAGTGAGCGCCGAAGTAACAGCAATGGATCAAGAGACAATGTTAAAGGAAGGCCAACTGCTGGCGTCCCTTGCACCTAATATCGCAGTCAAGGTGCCTCTAACCCCCAATGGTTTAAAAACGTGCAAAGAGCTTTCTGACGCAGGCACAATGGTGAATGTAACACTTTGTTTTTCTCCCGGACAGGCCATACTCGCGGCAAAAGCGGGCGCAACTTTTATTTCACCATTTATTGGACGCTTGGACGATATCAGCACTGGCGGAATGCAGCTTATTGCCGATATCTGTATAATTTACCAACAATATAAAAGATTTAAAACAGAGGTCCTTGTCGCTTCCATAAGACATCCAATTCATCTTGTTGAAGCTGCCAAATTAGGCGCAGGTGTAGCGACGCTCCCACCCGGTGTTCTCCGTCAATTATACAAACATCCGCTTACTGATTCTGGTCTCGCTGCTTTTTTAAAAGATTGGGACGAAACTGGCCAATCGATTTTGGGAATTAGTAGATGACGAGTTCAACTCCACCAACCGGAAAGTCAAAAAAGATTTCTGCCTCCACAAAGGGAGCTAGTAGACCAATCTCACCAGAAATTGTAGAACAATTCCTACAAGATAATCCAGAGTTTCTAAATGACCGGCCTGAATTGCTCGCAAGTATTAATCCTCCTGAACAAATCTACGGTAGTGGTGTCGTGGACATGCAAATGTTTATGCTAAAACGGTTAAAAGATGAATTGGGTAAGTACAAATTAAGAGAAAAGAATTTACTAACAGCAGCTGAATTAAATAATGAGGTTCAAACGCGGATTCTCAAGGCAGTAAGCGCACTTTTAGATACAAGTTCGTTTGACGAGATTTGTAAAATCGTTACACATAAGTTACCAAGCTTATTTAATATAGAATTAGCAGTAATATGTATTGAAACCAACAAACATAACCAAAATCAAGAACTGGGTACCGATGTGACAATTGTTGAAACGGGTACCATTAATTCAATTTTAGACCATGGAAACAAAGTCAGCCTACGCTCTAACATTAAGGGTAATAAAGCGGTTTTCGGCTCCGCAGCATCAAAAATCAGATCAGAGGCACTTTTGCCTCTGGACCTCGGCACCAAGAAACTCAATGCCTTATTAGCACTCGGTTCTGTAAAATCCGATGAGTTTAGTCCCGTTCAGGGAACCGAGCTCCTTTATTTCTTTTCAAATACACTCCAAAAGATGGTCCAACGATGGATAAACTTAAACCCATAGAGGCAATTTCCAAACCAGATGCAATTATTGCCATTGAAGACTGGCAACGCTGGATCTCGGATGAGAGGAGGCTTTCCTTAAATACACTAAAGTCATATGAGTTTGACCTAAAGATCTTTCTAAACTATCTACACGACTCCGAGCAACCAGATAAACTGATTGGCCTTCAAGACCTGTGTAATTTGGAAAATTCTGATTACAGAGGCTTTCTCGCCTACCGAATAAAGGAAAAAAATGGTAAAAGGGGTGTTACGCATAGCACTAATGCCCGCGCAATTTCGACTTTGCGAAACTTCTTTCGATTCCTAGATAAAACTGACCAAGAAAGTAATGCCAAAATCAAAGTGATACGGTCTCCCAAGGTCAAACTACCTCTCCCAAAACCAATTTCCGTAGAAGACATAAAAGCACTTATAAAGGCTGCATCAGAGCTGCCGAAAACACCGTGGATAGCAAAACGTGATGAAGCGATTTTTACACTATTATATTGTTGCGGGCTGCGTATTACAGAAGCGTTGGAATTAAACCACTCGGATATCGCCAACGGTGACACGATGATAATCAATGGAAAAGGAAATAGGCAACGAATCGTTCCTATATTACCTTTGGTCCTTGATGCTGTAAAAAAATATGTAGATTCGAGCCCTTTCCCGAGTACTTGGAATCAACCCTTATTTGTCGGCGATCGTGGCAAACGATTAAATCCAGGGGTCGTTCAGCGACAAATGCGTAAAGTAAGGCAGCATTTAGGTCTTCCGGAAACGGCAACACCACACGCTTTGCGGCACAGTTTTGCAACGCATTTATTAAGCAGCGGTGGAGACCTTAGGACAATACAGGACCTTCTCGGCCATTCATCTTTGTCATCTACCCAGCGTTACACCAAAGTCGACTCTGAAAGGCTAATAAAGGTCTACAAAGAATCACACCCACGGGCCAAAATATAGTAATTAGACTTATACCTTGAGTCTAAAGCTGGAAATTGTTCAAACAAATCCGTAAAATAAGAAATGTCAAATATTTTGATCACTCCCCTATCGACTGCATGTGGTGTAGAGATCTCCGGTGTGGATCTTAAAAAACCTTTGGAACCATCGATTGCTGCTGAGATTAATCAGGCCTGGTTAGAATACTGTGTAATTGTTATTAGGAATCAGAACTTATCTGATATTGATCAGGTAAATTTTGCAAAAGCATTTGGGCCAGTAGGTGATTATTTACGGCCCGACACTCTTCGCAATGGAGCTATGAAAGATCGGCATCGCGCAGTTATGTTTGTTAGCAACATCGTCGAAAATGGTGAGGCAATAGGTACACTGCCTGACGGTGAGATGATGTTCCACACTGACACCGGCTATGCACAAAACCCCCACAAAGCAACGACGCTATACGCTATAGAGATCCCCAATACGGGTGGGAATACAATTTTTTCTAACCAATACAAGGTCTATAAAGCGCTTCCACAACGACTAAAAAATCTTCTTGTGGGGCGACAGGCCCACCACGCATACGAATTCGGTGTTATGATAAAAGACAAAGAATTTTACGAAGGCGCTGAAATACGGACCGCTATTCATCCAATTTTTAGACCTCATTCTGAAACTGGGCGCCCAACAATTTATGTTAATGAATTGATGACGGAATCCATTGAAGGACTCCCGGCAAAGGAAAGCCGAGAGGCTCTAGATGAAATATTTGCATTGCAGCGTGAAGATCGGTTTTGCTACGAACATGTCTGGCGCAAAGGTGACTTAGTAATGTGGGATAATCGGTGCACTTTGCACGCACGGACCAACTTTCCAAAAGATCAGCGACGCCTTCTAAGGCGTGTTACAATCGAGGACTCTGTTTTTAATCCTGCGTTATAATTTATTCAGAAACTTGTTTGCCGACGAAATTTCTGTTTTATTCCCTTTTGTATACTCATTTGCCCTAGTAAATTTGGTGTTGAAGGAGATATTTAGATGGCCGTAACCGTAACCCCTTTGTCCGATGCCTGTGGAGCACAAATTTCAGGTGTCGATATGAAATCCAATCTTTCGAAGGATGATACGGAGACTATTTATGAGGCTTGGCTCGATCACTTGGTGATTGTTATTCGTAACCAACATCATTTAACCCCAGCAGATCAGAAGAATTTTTGTGGGCATTTTGGAAAGGTGGGAGAATACAATAGACCGAAAGACCGGCAACACCCCAACTACGCTAGTGGAGAAATTATGTTGGTCTCGAATATTCGAGAAGATGGAAAAGTAATTGGTGCCCATCCAGATGGGGAAATGATGTGGCACACAGATACACCTTATCTACAAACACCCCATAAGGCGACAACCCTTTATGGAGTCGAAATACCAAATATTGGCGGTAATACGAAGTTCTCGAATCAATATAAGGTTTATGACGCATTACCCCAAGAATTGAAGAAAAAGCTCAACGGATTACAAGCAATGAATTGTTATGAATTTGGTACAACCATTAAGACTTTTGAAAAATATGATAGAGAAGCGGTACCACACCATCCTCACCCTATTTTCCGAAAACATCCTGAGACAGGCCGTGCGGCGGTTTATGTTTGTCCGTTAATGACCGAGGAGATCATAGGTATGGATGAAGGTGAGGGCAAAGCGATTCTTGATGAAATTTATTCTTTACAGCATCAGCCGCAATTTGTGTATTCACACAAGTGGGAAGTGGGAGATTTTGTCATGTGGGACAATCGTTGTCTTTTGCATGCCCGTACCGATTTTCCCCGTGAACAACGCAGATTATTACGGCGTGTCACAATCAGCGACGAATCTGCGGTTTTAGCAGCTTAATAAATTTAGGATTTTCGAACTCGGGTAAATTTGTTCGCTAGTTTTCTTACACGTTTGGAGGCCTTGCGCTGTATTTGTCCATATTTCGGGTATCTTTGGCAAAGGCGCTGATTAAAAAGCCTTACCCTAGCTGAACGACGACTTAAAATTATCAATCCAATAGCAAGAAACA
>CAZCKO010000015.1:0-16195 GCA_964499275.1 uncultured Rhodospirillaceae bacterium | reverse complement strand
AATTGGAAGATAACATTCCGCTCAAGTCTTCATGGCGCCTAACATAGTTTCACCAAGAGCCGCAGGGGAATCGGCGACCGTAATTCCAGCACTTTTCATCGCTTCCATTTTATCATCTGCACCGCCTTTACCACCAGAAATAATTGCACCAGCATGCCCCATACGGCGACCAGGTGGTGCGGTGACACCTGCAATAAAGCCAACAACCGGTTTTTTAATCTTAGAGTCTTTGAGAAATTCGGCGGCATTCTCTTCTGCATCACCACCAATTTCACCAATCATAATTATCCCCTGTGTCTCGTCGTCAGCCAGAAAAAGTTCTAAACTATCAATAAAATTTGTACCGTTAATTGGATCTCCACCGATTCCAATACAGGTGGTCTGCCCAATCCCCACAGCTGTCGTCTGAGCGACCGCTTCATAAGTTAGTGTTCCGGACCGAGAAACAATACCTATCTTGCCTCTTTGATGAATATGACCCGGCATAATGCCGATTTTACATTCGTCGGGCGTAATTACGCCTGGGCAATTTGGACCGATTAAACGTGTTTTAGATTTATCCAGAGCGCGCTTAACACGCACCATGTCGATCACTGGTATTCCCTCTGTGATACAAATAGCTAGGGGTATCTCAGCATCAATTGCTTCCAAGATTGCGTCCGCTGCGAAAGGTGGGGGTACATATATGACGCTAGCATTGGCGCCGGTTACGTCCATCGCTTCAACAACTGTATCAAATACCGGAAGATCAAGATGTCTTTCACCACCTTTGCCAGGCGTGACACCCCCAACCATTTGTGTACCATAAGCAATCGCCTGTTCAGAGTGAAAAGTACCCTGTGCGCCAGTAAAACCCTGGCATATTACCTTTGTATTTTTATCGACAAGAACAGCCATCACTCAGCCTCCTTAACGGCCTTAACTGCTTTTTGCGCTGCATCCCCAAGATCATCTGCCGCGATTATTGGCAACCCAGACTCCTTCAGAATACTTTTGCCAAGTTCTACATTAGTGCCCGCTAATCGCACTACCAACGGGACCGTCAAGCTAACCTCCCGAGCCGCAGCAACGACACCCTCAGCGATAACATCGCAGCGCATTATTCCGCCGAAGATATTTACTAGAAGGCCTTCAACATTCGGATCAGAAAGAATAAGTTTAAATGCCGCCGTTACCCGTTCACGTGAAGCACCACCACCAACGTCGAGGAAATTGGCCGGCTCACCACCATATAGTTTAATGATATCCATCGTAGCCATAGCCAGACCGGCCCCATTGACCATACAACCGATATTTCCATCAAGTTTAACATAATTTAGATCAAACTTCGCAGCCTCAAGCTCTGTTGGATCTTCCTCACTCTCATCACGCAGTTCGGCGATTTTCTTATGACGAAATAGGGCGTTATCGTCAAAATTCATCTTAGCATCTAGCGCAACCATGTCCCCGGCACCATTAATTACCAAAGGATTTATCTCAACAATAGACGCATCAAGTTCTACAAAGGCTTTGTATATTTTCATCAGAAATTTCACGGCAGACTTGACTTGAGATCCCTCGAGACCCAACCCAAAGGCTATCTTCCGAGCATGAAAGGCTTGAACACCGCATGCGGGGTCAACCGCAACTTTAAGTATTTTTTCGGGAAATTTAGCGGCTACTTCCTCTATTTCCATACCGCCCTCAGTTGACGCCATAATTGTAACCCGACTGGTCGCCCGATCAATAAGAAGGCTTAAATATAGTTCGCGCTCAATATCGCAGCCATCCTCAACATATACACGTGCCACTTCCTTGCCTTCAGGTCCTGTTTGGTGAGTAATCAGCGTCATACCAATCATCTCTGTCGCGAACTCTTTGACTTCATCAATCGATCTAGCGAGTTTAACTCCGCCCCCCTTTCCGCGGCCTCCAGCATGAATTTGGGCTTTTACAACCCAAACCGGCCCCCCTAATTCATCAGCAACTTCTACTGCCTCGTCTGGTGTATAAGCAACTCCTCCTTTAGGTACAGTCACCCCAAACCCTTTTAAAACTTCTTTAGCCTGATATTCGTGGATGTTCATGATTAATTGATTGTTTTGTTTCTTAAAATTACTGTTTCTTAGCGGGCAATTTTCTACGAGGAGAGGACTTTTTAGCAGTTTTTAGCATCCGTTTTACGACACTAACCAAGCTACGAACCGCTGCAACAGATGTCTTGAATGCTTTTTTCTCTCCAGCATTAAGTTTGATTTCAATGATACGCTCTATTCCCTTGCCACCAATGATCACTGGCACGCCAACATAAAGACCGCGAACACCATACTCGCCATTTAGGTAGGCACAGCAGGGCAAAACGCGTTTCTGATCTTTGAGATAAGCCTCGGCCATTTCGATCGCTGATGATGCGGGAGCATAAAATGCTGATCCAGTTTTTAACAAACCTACAATTTCGGCCCCACCATCACGGGTTCGCTGAACGATCTGGTTAAGCTTCTCCTGTGTTGTCCAACCCATTTTTATAAGATCGGGGAGGGGAATTCCTGCAACAGTGGAGTACCGCGGCAAGGGAACCATTGTATCACCATGCCCTCCTAGCACGAAAGCGGTAACGTCACGAACAGATACTTTAAATTCTTCCGACAAAAAATATCGAAATCGCGCAGAATCCAAAATACCTGCCATTCCTACGACACGGCTTCCGGGCAATCCAGAAGCTTCGCGCAAAGCCCAAACCATCGCATCAAGAGGATTAGTAATGCAGATAACAAAAGCTTTAGGGCACCATTTCTTGATCCCCTCACCAACCATTTTCATAACGTTTGTATTGATTCCGATCAAATCATCACGGCTCATACCTGGTTTACGAGCAATACCGGCTGTGACGATAACAACATCTGAATTCCTGATAGCACGATAGCTAGAGGCACCCTTAATATGAGAGTCAAAACCCTCAACGGGCGACGACTCCACAAGGTCTAGGGCCTTCCCAGCTGGTATACCTTTAATAATATCAAATAAAACAACGTCGCCGAGCTCTTTTAAACCGGCAAGATGGGCCAATGTACCGCCGATATTTCCAGCGCCAACAAGCGCAATTTTGTTACGTGCCATAAGTGCCCCTCAATCTATCAATTGGCTGTGTTTATAAAGACCATGACTGGGCGGGTAACTACCTGTTTTGACTAAAAAGCGCAAGAAAAATGGGAAAATTTAACCCAACCGGTGAGGTAAAAACAACGATACTTTTTAACGACCCTCCACCATAAGTTTTTTTACTTCACCGATAGCCTTTGCAGGATTGAGATTTTTAGGACAGGTTTTTGTGCAATTCATGATAGTGTGGCAACGGTAAAGCTTAAAGGGATCCTCAAGATTTTCTAATCTTTCGTTGGTTTCCTCATCGCGCGAATCCGCAATCCATCTATACGCCTGAAGCAATGCTGCCGGGCCGAGGTAGCGATCACCATTCCACCAATAACTGGGACAGCTTGTTGAACAACAAAAACATAATACACATTCCCAAAGGCCATCAAGTTTAGCCCGCTCCTCTGGGGTTTGCAGCTGCTCCTTATCAGGTGATGGACTATTAGTTTTCAACCAAGGTTCAATGGATGCATACTGTGCATAAGCGCGTTTAAGGTCTGGCACCAGATCTTTTATTACCTCCATGTGAGGCAAGGGATAGATTTTTGCATCACCATCAATATCATCAATTGCTTTAATACAAGAAAGGGTATTGGTCCCATCGACATTCATTGCACACGACCCACATACACCTTCACGACAGGAACGCCGGAACGTAAGACTTGAGTCCATTTCATTTTTAATTTTGATCAGCGCGTCGAGTACCATAGGCCCACAGGATCCCATATCGACCTCAAAAGTATCAACACGCGGGTTTTCACCGTTGTCGGGGTTGTACCGATAAACATGGAAGGTTTTGATATCGGTAGCACCATCAGAGGCTTTATACGTCTTCCCGGTTTTTATCTTTGAATTAGCTGGGAGTGCAAATTCAGCCATTTCCTACCCTCATTTCGGTATAAACTACAGCCATGATGAATAATGAATTATTTTGCATGATCAGGCCTCAGTAAACTCGTGCTTTCGGAGGCACAGCCTCAACGTCATCTGATAAGGTTTCGTTATGAACAGGTCTATACGCAAAATCGGTTTGTCCATCATCATTCAGCCAAGCAACAGTATGTTTCATCCACGTTTCATCATCACGGTCTGGATAATCTTCACGTGCATGCCCACCACGGCTTTCCCTGCGGTTAATAGCACCATGAATACTAACCATTGCCTGCTGCAGTAAATTATCAAATTCAAGAGCCTCGACCAGATCAGAATTCCATATCATACCCTGATCAGCAAGTTTCAAATCATCTTTTTGAGACCAAATTTTTGCCATTTTATCAACGCCCTCAGCCATCACCTCTTCCGTCCGAAATACGGCACAGTGCGCCTGCATGGTACGTTGCATTTCAATCCGAATTTCCGCAGTCGTTACATCTCCCTTTCCGTATCGTCTTTTGTCGAGCCAATCCAACGCATCAGCACCAGCATCGCCAGGCAACTCGGCCTGGTTTGCTCCTGGCGTCAAAATTTCGGCACAACGATCTGCTGCTGCACGGCCAAAAACCACAAGATCAAGAAGTGAGTTAGAACCCAAACGATTTGCCCCATGAACTGAAACACAAGCTGCCTCGCCGACGGCCATTAAACCCGGCACCACTACGTCAGGATCATCACCCACAGGCACAACCGCCTCACCTAAGTAATTTGTAGGAATACCCCCCATATTGTAATGTACGGTAGGCAAAACCGGTATGGGCTCGCGTGTTACATCAACATTCGCGAAAATTCGCGCAGTCTCTGAAATACCGGGAAGTCGTTCATTAATAACTTCAGGCTCTAAGTGTTCGATATGGAGATTAATATAGTCCCTATCCGGACCGACTCCCCTTCCCTCATTCATTTCTATAGTCATTGAACGGCTGACAACATCACGCGATGCCAAGTCCTTAGCGTGCGGCGCATAACGTTCCATAAACCGTTCACCTTCAGAGTTGGTGAGATAACCGCCTTCACCACGAACGCCCTCTGTAATCAGAGCTCCTGCACCATAAATACCGGTTGGATGAAATTGAATAAATTCCATATCTTGCAAAGGGAGACCCGCTCGCAAAACCATTGCACTACCATCGCCAGTTTGGGTATGTGCACCAGTACAAGAGAAATAACAGCGGCCATATCCACCGGTAGCAATGATTACAGTTTGGGCACGAAACCGATGGATTTTCCCGTCATCCAAATTCCATGCCATTACACCCGATATTTTCCCGTCAACATCCTTAATCAAATCTAGGGCAAAATATTCTATGAAAAACTCCGCTTGATGTCGTATTGATTGCTGATAAAGAGTATGCAAAATCGCATGTCCTGTTCGATCAGCAGCAGCGCAGGTTCGATGCGCAGGTGGGCCCTCACCAAATTCTGTTGTCATTCCTCCAAAGGGGCGTTGGTAAATTGTGCCCTGGTCCGTTCGTGAAAAGGGCACACCGTACTGTTCAAGTTCTATAACCGATGGCATAGCCTCCCGGCACATATATTCGATTGCATCTTGATCACCAAGCCAATCTGCCCCTTTAACCGTATCATAAAAGTGCCAGCGCCAATCATCCTTGCCCATATTGCCGAGAGCTGCAGATATACCTCCTTGGGCAGCAACGGTATGACTTCGTGTCGGAAAAACCTTGGTTAGGCATGCTGTTTTTAACCCCTTTATAGCCAAACCAAAAGTTGCCCTAAGTCCGGCTCCACCAGCCCCCACAACAACAACATCATAGGTGTGGTCGATTATTTCATATGCCTTTTCCGATTTGGCCATAAATTTTAACCTAAAATTGCAATTTTTAGAATTGAACCCAAAGTTAGTAACCCCAATATAACCGCTAAGAGTTGGACCAAAACAATGGAAGCATTTTTCAGCCAAGAGGTATGTATGTAATCTTCAATTACAACCTTTAATCCGAGCTGGGCATGATGAAATAAAGCAAGGGTGAAAAGAATCAAAAGTACCGCGTTAACAGGGCTCGCAATCCACATATGAACAACTTTTATATCTGCGCCAAAAATGTAAACAATGTTGGCCACCAGCCAGATTAGCAAAGGAACAAGAAAAATCGCAGTCAGTCGTTGGGCCCACCAATGCGCGACACCTTCCTTCGAAAATATCAAAGCCCTAATTTTTTCGCTGTAACTGTGTAAACTCATTACAACGCCCCAATTGATAGATAAGCACACACCCATACGCCGAAAGTTAAAACTATAGCGCCGGCCATAGCAATCCAACCTGAACGATATGCGTTAGTTAGGTCAAAACCCTTCCCAATATCCCAAAATAAATGTCGTATACCGTTACATAGATGATAAAACAATGCGAACGACCAGCCCAATAACAGTAATCTTCCAAACCAATTACTAAAAATCTTTTGAATTGATACATAAGCTTCGCCACCAATAGCAGCAGCCACTAACCACCACACTAGAACTAGTGTACCTACCGCCAAAGCAACGCCGGTTATGCGATGCATTATTGAGAGGACAGAGGTTAACTGAGGTTTATAAACTTGAAGATGCGGAGAAAGCGGACGCCCTCGCGTAGCCATTACAGTCTTCCTAGTTGGTCATTTAATATGTGCCTGACTCCATGCCAGCACTCACTTATTTTATTTAGACCTAGAAACCTCACTAGTCAATTATGTGACCTAAATTCGTTTAAATTTAAGGAGAAAACTATTTTATAATCTTTCAACTTCTGAATGATCTATATGACAAATCAAAATTCAGTACACTTTATGTGCCCTGTGTATAAGTTTGTGGACCTTTTGTTTAAAACCTGGGGAAAGGTAAATTTTTATGCACAAAAGATTGTGCAAATAGGTTAAATTATTTGTGCTCAACACAAATTTCCCTACAAACATTGGGAGACGTGAGTGCGTCCGAACCAATTTACTGTAATTGCTACAATGGGTAGCGATATTAATTGCGATCTGAAAAATTTTACAAAATTAATTAGATGCCCCTTCAATCTCTTTAATTGTTTTTGCCATTCGTACCAGACGTTGTGCCTCCTCAACGTGCAAAGCCTCTACAAGCTGGCCATCGACAAGTGTTACGCCCTTCCCTTCCGAAAGTGCAGCTTCGTGGGCGGCCTTGATTTTACGGGCCCAAGAAATTTCCTCCTCTGAAGGCCCAAAGATTTTATTAGCACCAGCTATGGTTTTTGGATGAAGTAGTGTCTTTCCATCAAAACCCATATCTCGCCCCTGCCGACAGGATGCCAAAAATCCTTCATCATCAGACAAATCAAAAAAGGGACTGTCAAGAATAGTGATACCGTGAGCTCGGGCAGCCAATATACAGAGCTGGATGCTGGTAATTAACGGCATACGACCTTCCACATGCTTAGCCCTTAGATCTTTGGTCAAATCTGCCGACCCGATGAGTAATGCATCCACTCTTGGGTGTGCCGCAGCAATAAAATTGACATTAAGGACACCGCGGGCCGTCTCGATCATGCACCAGATTCCCATATCTGATGACGCCCCCTGATTTTCCATAAGATTTGCGAGACTTTCAACAGATTCAGCCGTTTCGACTTTAGGGATGACAACCATGTTTGCAGACGATGTAGAAACCGCAGCAACATCTTTTTCATACCATTTGCTGTCAATTCCGTTAATCCTAACCCCCACCTCACGATGGCCATAACCGCGCCCTTCAAGTACACGAGAAATATTATCTCGTGCTGTTTTTTTTGAATCCGGGGATACACCATCCTCCAGATCCAAAATAAGGATATCAGCTGGGACCTCCCCACCTTTCTCGAGAGCACGTTTATTATCACCGGGAGTATACATGGCGCTTCGGCGAGGACGGTCACCAATTTTTGATTCAATAAACATTAAAAACTCCAAATTAATAAAAAAGCACTTATTGAAAATTAAGACCTGAACTGCCATGGTAAATAAATATTGATATATCGCAACGCAAGTTTGGTTAAGTTGAGTTCTACCAAAGAACGGATTGAATTTTAATAAAGTGTAATCGTACGACTGGCCAGAAGCGCCTCCGATCATCTATTATTTTAGCTGATGGAAGGGTTGCTATTCTTATTTAAAGGAATTGGAGCAGGCGTAATTGTAGCTATGCCTGTTGGACCTGTAGCGGTGATGTGTATCAGGCGTACGTTAGCTAGTGGGATAACATCAGGTTTTTTTAACGGCCTCGGTGCGGCGGTTGCCGATACATTTTACGCAATTGTTGCTGCTTACGGTATCAGCATTATTTCAGAATTTCTAATTAGTAATAATTTCTGGTTTCGTCTTATCGGTGGATTAATTTTATGTATCATCGCCGTCCGAATGATCAGGAGACCACAAAAAGAAAGTAAAACCCGGGACACCGGTAAACTGTTTGGCGACTTTATTACTGCATTCGTAATTACTGCAACAAATCCGATCACCATCGTGGCCTTTGGCGTTGTATTTACATCAATTGGGGTCGGAAAAGCCGGCCAAAATTACGAATGGGCTGAATCTTTGATCTTAGGCGTCTTCATTGGTTCTACATTATGGTGGGGGTTTCTCACCATTATTGCAGTGATTTGTCGTCAATCTATGGGCACCGTGTCTTTAATTTGGATCAGTCGGGTGTCTTCAGCGACTATCCTTGCGTGCGGCCTTTTTCTAATAATTGCTGCTACCATGCCGGAAAGTTTTATTGGGGAACTAATTGCGCTGCCAGAACCGGGCTAGGTGTTGGACGGTTAAAGCTATTTCACCGGTGTATCAACCGCCATACTGAGATAGTTTTCAGCGTCATCACTAGTTTCGATTGATTGCAGGCCAAAAAGATGCTCAGCAATCTGTACTGCATTAAGAGCTGCTCCTTTTCGCAGATTGTCTGACACACACCAAAATGAAAAACCATGTTTTACAGTAGTATCTTTCCGGATCCTACTAACATAAACCATATCATCGCCTGCGCATTCTACCGGCGTGACGTAGCCTTCATCGGCTCTATGATCAATAACCGTAAGACCTGGCATAGCCCTCAGTAGACCACGAACCTTTTCTAGCGTTAAATCATTTAAAAGTTCTACATTCACGGATTCTGCGTGACCGACAAATACAGGAACACGAACACAGGTTGCGTTAACTTTTATATTCGGATCCAGAATCTTATTCGTCTCAACTCGCATTTTCCATTCTTCTTTAGTATCTCCATCATCCATAAAAATATCAATATGTGGAATGACATTGAATGCCATCTGCTTTGTAAATTTGTTTGGAATCACCTGATCATTCACGAATATTCCACGGGTCTGATTGAATAATTCGTCCATTCCGTCTTTTCCTGCTCCGGAGACAGACTGGTAGGTCGAAACCACAACCCTTCGGATCTTCGCCGCATCGTGTAATGGTTTTAGTGCCATTACCATTTGAATAGTTGAACAGTTAGGATTAGCGATTATGTTCCTTTTAGTATGGAGCTTGATGGCTTCGGGATTGACCTCAGGAATGACAAGGGGGACCTCCGGATCCATCCGAAACTCAGAGGTATTGTCAATTACTACACATCCTGCCTTTGCTGCCCTCCGTGCGTATTTTGCGGAAATTTTAGCACCAGCCGAAAATAAACCAACATCAAAGCCTTTAAAATCAAAACCATCCAATGGCTTAACCTTGAGAACATCTTTCTCTCCAAACGAAACCTCTCTCCCAGAAGAACGCTCTGAAGCTAAGGCTACAATTTCATCAACTGGAAACGCCCTCTCAGAAAGGGTTTGTAAAATTTCACGGCCAACATTGCCAGTTGCACCAACAACAGCGACTTTATACCCCATAATACGATTCCCGTTTTCCCTACTTATTTGAGCGAACAATCTTAAAAAATTACCATTTCCTAGAATACATCAGCAGAAATATACAAATCGTGATTATTAAAATCCGAATATCTAAGAGTTAACGGTCTAACAACCCCCCCCAAATTGATTTTTATGGGCTATCCTCAGCTACCATTTTTTGGCTTAGTTTGGATTATCGACGCCGGAGACGAAGCAATCGGCTTTGAGACGCCGACTGACTTGCTATGGGACCCACTACAAGCAAAGGCCACAGTAAATATTGAGAGTGCAAACAAACCTCCCACAATGACACCCAAAATATATTTCATTAACCAATCCTCCAAAAGGTATTTATACTCAACTTTATGGTGCGTGAATTATTACAACAAGAGCCTTTGTAATTAAGATAACGAAATATTATTCAATTCAGCAATAACCGCACTACCCATCTCTTCTGTAGATACTTGCTTCTTCCCATCTGACATAATATCACCAGTTCTCAGTCCAGCGTTGAGAACAGATTTTACAGCCTTCTCAACATTATCAGCATCCTCTCCCATATCAAATGAATAGCGGAGCATCATCGCAAAGCTCAGCATCATCGCTAGAGGGTTAGCTTTGCCTTCACCAGCGATATCCGGTGCAGTGCCATGTACAGGCTCATACAGCGCATTGCGCTTACCACTGGGATCCGGAGCACCCAAGGAGGCCGAGGGCAGCATTCCAAGAGAACCGGTCGCCATAGAAGCACAATCTGATAAGATATCACCAAACATATTTGTTGTGACGATAACGTCGAACTGTTTCGGATCCCTCACCAACTGCATAGCTGCATTATCTACTAGCATATGAGACAGCTCTATATCGGGATAGTCTGGAGCAATCCGTACAACTTCTTCGCGCCACATTTTTGTGCTCTCAAGTACATTAGCTTTATCTATTGAACATAATTTCTTGCCACGTTTTCGAGCAAGCTCAAAACCCACGCGGGCAATGCGCTCTACTTCCTCCGTCGTGTATACCAAAGAGTTGTATCCACGCTTGCCACCAGTTGGAAGGTCTTCAACGCCACGCGGCTCACCAAAATAAATTCCTCCCGTTAGCTCCCGCACAATCAATATATCCAATCCGCTAACGACTTCCCTTTTCAGACTTGATGCATCAGCCAAAGCATCAAAAACTATTGCTGGCCGTAAATTTGCAAATAAACCTAGGTCTTTGCGAATACGAAGGAGCCCTGCTTCGGGCCGTATATCAAATGCCACGTTATCCCACTTTGGCCCACCGACTGCCCCTAATAAGACGGCATCAGCGTGCTTGGCGGCCTCGATCGTTTCATCTTTCACGGGGGTACCGTGCGCATCTATACAAACACCACCGATAATGTCCTCCTCAGTATCAAAACCTACCTGACAATGTTCGGCCATCCATTCCATAACACGGCTCACTTGGCTCATAACTTCTGGCCCAATACCGTCACCGGGCAACATTAATACCTTTTTATTGGCAACCATTTACGTTTCCTTCTTCGCCTATAATTTTTGAGGGCACCACTAGCATAGAGAGAGTACTTATGGGAGTCCTCTTATTATAATGATGCATAAAAAAGGGCGGACCAAAGGGTCCGCCCCGAATTGCATCGGATAGTATCGAGCGTTATGCATAGAGCCAAGGCTCTGACGCTTTCTGTTTTTCCTCATAAGAAGAAATTGAATTTTCTTTTTGCAATGTAAGGCCAATGTCGTCGAGACCATTAAGTAAACAATGTTTTTTAAAGGGATCAACTTCAAATGTTATTTTTTCTCCATCCGAATTGGTAATCTCTTGATTTTCCAGATCAACTGTCATAGTTGCGTTTGCGCCGCGTTCAGCACCATCCATCAACTTTTCAAGTTCCTCCGGCGTCACCTTTATAAGGAGGATGCCGTTTTTAGAGCTATTGTTATAAAAAATATCAGCAAAATCCGTTGATATCACACAGCGAATTCCATAATCCAACAGTGCCCACGGCGCATGTTCACGTGAAGAACCACAGCCAAAATTATGACCTGCCACAAGAATTTCTGCATTTCGGTAAGCTGGCTTGTTGAGTACAAAATCCGGATTTTCTCCACCCGTCTTTGGGTCATAACGTAAGGGGTCGAATAAGTTTTTCCCCAGTCCAGTACGAGTTAATGTTTTCAGAAAACGGGCTGGGATAATCTTATCCGTATCGCAGTTGACGATTGGTAGGGGTGCCGCTACTGCTGTAAGTTTTGTAAATTTGTCCATTCTACACTCCTACTTAAGAAAATCTCGGACATCGGTAAGGTGCCCTGTAATTGCGGCTGCGGCGGCCATCATCGGGCTGACCAGGTGGGTCCGTCCACCCGGGCCTTGACGTCCCTCAAAATTTCGGTTTGAGGTTGAAGCCGAACGTTCACCAGGTAATAACATATCTCCGTTCATCGCAAGGCACATTGAACAACCTGGCTCACGCCAATGAAAACCAGCTTCTGTAAAAATTTTATCTAAACCTTCTTGTTCGGCTTGCATTTTAACTAAACCAGACCCAGGCACTACCATTGCATAAACCGACGACGCAACATTACGGCCCTTTGCAACCTCTGCGGCAGCCCGCATATCCTCAATGCGGGAGTTTGTACACGATCCAATAAAAACCTTATCAACCTCAATATCCGTCATTTTTGTTCCTGGCCTAAGGTCCATGTACTCGAGTGACCTTTCCATAGCTGAACGACGGTTGGCGTCGGTAACATCAGCGGGATCTGGAACGTTACCGGAGATACCTATCTCATCCTCAGGACTAGTTCCCCAAGTAACCTGAGGCACAATTTCAGACACATCAAGCTCTACTTCGGTATCATATTTAGCGCCATTATCCGAGGGTAACTGGCTCCACCGCTCCACAGCGGCTTCCCATTGTCCGCCCTTTGGGCATTGCGGACGGCCTTTGAGATATTCAAAAGTTTTCCCGTCAGGCGCAACCAGTCCAGCGCGTGCACCAGCTTCTATAGTCATATTACAAACTGTCATGCGGCCTTCCATTGACAATTCTTCAATGGCAGGACCGGCATACTCAATAACATGCCCTGTGCCGCCAGCAGTACCAATTTTACCAATAATGGCCAAGACCAGATCTTTAGCTGTACATCCCTTTGGCAGAGAACCATTTACAGTTATACGCATATTTTTCGCTGGTCGTTGAATTAACGTTTGTGTTGCCAATACGTGTTCGACTTCAGACGTTCCAACTCCGAAAGCAAGGGCCCCAAATGCGCCATGTGTCGCCGTATGAGAGTCCCCGCAGACAAGAGTTACACCTGGTTGTGTAAATCCCTGCTCGGGGCCGATGACATGGACTATACCCTGCCTTTCGTCATTGATAGAGATATATGGAAGTCCAAATTCCGCAGCATTAGTTTCTAAAACTTCGAGCTGAATTCGTGACTCATCATCCTCAATCTCTTCCGTCCCACCGCGACCCGGCGTTGTCGGCACATTATGATCAGGAACGCAAAGATTAGTCTCCGGGCGTCGTGCTTTTCGGCCTGATTGCCGCAACCCATCGAAGGCTTGCGCACTTGTAATTTCATGAATTAACTGCCGATCGATATAGATCAGGCAAGTACCATCTTCCTGCTCATCAACCAAATGGCTTTCCCAAATTTTATCAAATAATGTCTGCGGTCCGCTCACTACCATCTCCCTCGTTACAACCAAAATTATCTGGGAACAGATTATTTTTCTGTACTTTTTTCGCCCGATTCGGGCTTCATTGATTCAATATTTACTTCTGCACCTGTATCTTCAACGGACACTTCAGCTGCCTCATCGGAGGCAACTGCAACATCATCCGCCTTTCCCACTTGTTCTGTTCCGACCCGACGCTCTATCTTCTCTGCTATACGTGCCTTTTTACCACGCAGATCCCGTAGGTAATAAAGTTTAGCTCTTCGAACAGCCCCCCGACGCAAAACCTCAATTTTATCAATACGAGGAGAAAATAACGGAAATACACGTTCGACCCCTTCCCCGTATGAAATTTTTCTGACTGTAAAGGCGGAATTCAATCCAGCGTTTTTCCGGGAAATACAAACACCTTCAAAAACCTGCACACGCTCGCGCGTCCCTTCAACAACCTTAACGTGCACACTCAACGTATCACCAGCAGCAAAGTCTGGAACCGCCTGATCGGCGGTAAGCTTTTTCATCTCTTCTTGTTCCAGTTGTTCGATTATGTTCATTTTTTATTCCTTTATTGCCAAATGACGTTCCTGGTATTTATGCCATAGGTCAGGACGTCGTTCTTGAGTAATTCTCTCGGCTGCCTCACGCCGCCAGGTTCTAATCTTTTCGTGATGCCCACTCAACAATAATTCCGGCACCTTGTAGCCCCGCCATTCGATAGGCCGGGTATACTGGGGATATTCGAGTAATCCCATTTCAAAACTTTCTTCCACTATGGATTCTTCTTTTCCAACCACTCCGGGGATCAAACGTACGCAGGCATCAATAATTACTATGGCCGCAGGTTCGCCTCCGGACAGTACAAAATCTCCTACGCTTATTTGTTCGATATCGTGAGAATCGAGAATACGTTCATCAATTCCTTCAAATCTTCCACAAAGAATTGTTATTTCCGAGTCGGCTGCTAGATTACGAACCCGCGCCTGATCAAGCGGCCGACCACGCGGTGTCAGGTATATCGGTCGGGTCTTGGCCTTTGCAGCGTCAAGGGCTTTGCCAATAACATCTGCTCGCATGACCATTCCCGGCCCCCCACCAAACGGGGTATCATCAACACTAGCGTGCTTACCAAGCGCAAAACTACGTATATCCAATGTATTAAGTTTCCAGATACCATTTTTCAGCGCCTTCCCGGCTAGAGAATACTCCAGAGGCCCTGGAAACATTTCGGGATACAAGGTCAAAACGTTAGCTGTCCACCGTGAAGAAGCCATTTTAGTGTTTCTCTTCCTGCTCACTAACAGGATCAAGCAAACCAGCCGGTGGATCAATAACAACACGGCCATTGGTGAGATCCACTTCTGCTACAACATTTTGGGTAAAAGGTATCAATATAGTCTCGCTAACATTTGAACCAACCTCTAACAAAGCACCAGCACCAAAATCATGAACCGAGACCACCTTGCCTAACAGATCACCATTAATACTTTCAGCTCTCAGGCCTTCTAGATCCTCCCAATAAAATTCATTACCCGATGTCGGAGGCAATGCATCACGCGATATAAAAAGGTTCATTCCGCGCAGAGCCTCAGCAGCATCACGATCGGTGACCCCTTTTATTCTGGTCAAGACCTGCGTCTTTACCATCCGTTGTGCCTCTAATTCGAACATACGTTCTCCATCCTCATCAGTAACTGACCCATAGGCCGCAACATCCATCGGTTCTTCAGTATAGCTGTTTATACGGACCAAACCCTTTACACCATGCACGCCAGCAATATGGCCAATGCAAATACGATTGGATATGTTATTTCCGACCATTTCTGAGAGCCTCAATGTCTCGGACTATTCCTCCTTTTTGTCTTCATTCTTCGAGTCATCCGCGGAAGGTACTTCTGCTGCCGCCTCAGCCGGTGCTTCCTCAGATGTAGCCGCTTCTTCTTCCGGTGCCGCCTCAGCCGGTGCTTCAGCAGCCCCATCTGCCGCTTGTTTTGCCTCTTCCTGTTCTTTTAGACGCTCCAGAGTTTTTGCTCGAGGCTTATCTTTTTTGGTCTGCTCACGACGTTCCGGCATCGGTATAATTTCAGCGGCTCCTAGAAAACGGGCCACGCGATCAGTTGGCGTCGCACCATTCGACAACCAGTGCCTTACTCTTTCTTCGTTGAACTGAATACGGTTTGGATCCTCCCGCTTCAGCATCGGATTATATACCCCTATGCGTTCTATAAAACGCCCGTCACGCGGGCTCCGTGAGTCAGCCACAACTATACGATAGAATGGACGCTTTTTAGCGCCACCTCTAGAAAGCCTAATTTTTAATGACATCAGATACTTAGTTCCCTTTCGGTCTTTGTTTAATTTCTAATTGATTGCAAATTGTCCTTGAATTCAAAATTCATTGAATTTCTAATCGCATATTTATTGGCCCATCATGCCGGGTAGGCCGTGGCGCATCATCCCTTTTTGGCCCAGTTTGTTCATACGTTTCATCATCTTACTCATTTGCTGATATTGTTTGAGTAGGCGGTTGACTTCTTGCACCGTCGTTCCAGCTCCGTCAGCTATTCTGCGACGCCGTGACCCGTTAAAAAGTTTAGGATTTTT
>CAZCKO010000014.1:42832-45075 GCA_964499275.1 uncultured Rhodospirillaceae bacterium | reverse complement strand
ACTGTGACTATTGCTGCGGTGGCCAGTAAGGGTACAGCTCCTATGTTTACCCAATTCCATCCAAAAAAATGGATTAATCCACCGGACGATAAAGCACCGATGGCGACAACTGTGTAAATTATTTGGTTCATCATTCCTTGTGTTTTCGCGCGTTCAACTGGTGTGTAAGCTGTAGTCATAAGACTGGTTGCAGCGGTATAAGTAAAGTTCCACCCTACTCCTAGCAAAGCCATTGCGAGCCAAAAATCAAATACCTCAACTCCTGATAAAGAAACACCAATGCAACTTGTCTGAAGAATTAGTCCAGCTGAAATAATTTTAATTTCTCCAAACTTTTTGATTAAAGATCCCGTAAAAAATCCTGGCGCAAACATGGAAACTGTGTGCCAGGAAATAACCATGGCAACCGCGCTGAAACTGTGCCCACATTGAGAGATCATCGCGACAGGAGTTGACGTCATTAAAAAATTCATCACGCTTTGGGCCACAGTTGCCGAAACAGCAGCTACTATAAAAACAGGTTGTTTCATGATTTCCAGCAGTGGTCGTTGGGAACCTTCCATCTGTGCCTTAGTAAGATTTGGTATTGAAAGAAATAAAAGTGTGATTGTACCGAGTGTCCCGGTCCCGATCATGAATAAAAATGCACCTGCAAATAGGTGATTTTCAATAAGTGCCTTTCCCCAATTAGCCAAATTTGGCCCAGCAAACCCCGCGAAGACCCCTCCAGCTAGAACCAATGAAATAGCTTTGCTGCGGAATTGTTCGGAAGCAACATCAGCCACTGCGAATCTATATAGTTGTGCAAAGCCTGCGGACAATCCAAAGAGAAAGCCACCAAATGCCAATAACCAAAAGTTCTGAGATATAACTGCAGCGGTGCTGGAAACGCCACTCGTAATTGCGAGGAAGGTTCCAAAAATGAACCCGGTTTTTCGGCCAAAGCGGCGCATCATTAAAGATGCAGGCATAGCAGCAAGTGCGTTGCCGATCACAATCAAACCTGCCGGCAAGGTAACGAGTGCTAAATGAGGAGCAATCGCAAGGCCAACGGCGGGTGCTGTCACCATAAAAAGTCCGCGACTAGTGCCTGTAAGCATCTGGCAAGTGCCAAGTACTAGGACGTTCCGGTGATCTCTTTGCATTGAATTCAAAAAATAACCTAATTTAGGGTGTTAGATTGAGGAGCTACTCTAATCTAAGAACTGTTTGCAGACTAGGGGACTAATAAGAACGTCCCCAGTAAACAGCATGTGTTAGGAAAAATGGTGCTGGTTATTTTTAACACAAATAGCATACTATCCCTTGGGTACATCTAAAGTGATTAAGGAACATTCATGGCTTACACGTTAGATCAACTTGTCGCGGACTGCCGGACTGCACTTATAAAGGACAAGGGAGCTATAGGGCGAAATGCCGTTCGCAAATTTGTCGAACTCGCTTGCCTAGATGACGACTTCGTTTCCACTCATCTCGGCCCCGAAAATGACACACCACGAAAAATTCTTTATGAAGATGACGAACTTGGGTTTTGTATTCTAGTTCATGTGGCAGCGCCGGAAACTGGTCTCCCGCACGGTCATGGCCCTACTTGGGCAATATATGGTATTGCCGCCGGGATTACGGAAATGACTGATTGGCACTGCACCGAGCTCCCAGAGGGACGCACCCCTGGCAAAGTAGTGAAAGTCAAATCGTATGAATTACCAAAGGGTACGGCACAGCTTTATAACGAGGGTGATTTACATTCATCTCGACGCGAACATGAGGTACGCATGGTTCGGGTCGAAGGAATAAACCTGATGGGTGTGAGGCGGCTTCGTTACGAGGCACCGAATTAATCCTCGCGTGCGAAAATATCGTTAATTCTAATCTGTGACGCTTACTTTATACTTCTTATTCGACCTTTGGTTTGCCAACTCGATTTGCCGGTGTCACGACGCTTTAAGGAGAAGGCTTTACTCCTTTTCAAGCACCTTGCGAACAGCTGGTCGCTCTATCATTCGGTCCTTCCATGCTGTGTAACTTTTAAGATTTAAAACCCGCAGAGCGAGATGCGGTTAGGCTCTGTTTTTTTTAAAAAACAGGCGGCCCCTACCGTCAAATAGAAAAATCATTAAAAACCAACAACTTGTGTAACCATCTTGGTTACGACATTGTAACCGACTAGAAACAAGGGAAAACAAGAAATGGCGTTAAAAAGAATGGTTCTTGAGATAGGGATGGGCAATGATTTGCATGGT
>CAZCKO010000014.1:22571-42732 GCA_964499275.1 uncultured Rhodospirillaceae bacterium | reverse complement strand
CACAATGAGTGAAGATAAATCTCAACGCAAAATCAAACTGCCCCAAATTCTTGCAGAAGGGTGTCGTAAACATCCGGCATATCGTGCACGTAGAGCAGCAACACAAAGATGTCAGGAGTGTGTTGTGGACGGAACGCACGACTTGAACTGAATGACGCCGAAGTCATAACATCGAAGAGTTAACGGGGAGCGGCAAAATGCGATTCTTCTTTTTCCATCTTATGCCTTATAGTGCCGTCGATCTCGACGCCATCAAACACACCGCCTGGATTACATTTTCCAATACCAATTACGACCCTAAAGAGGGCCATAAGCTGTACAACCGTTTTCTCGATGAACTTGAATATGCTGACGAGCTAGGGTTTGACGGTATCTGCGTTAACGAACATCACCAAACCGCATACGGTATTATGCCGCAACCAAGCGTGCTCGCCGGCGCCTTGTCTCGTCGAACTGAGAATGCCAAAATTTGTGTCTTGGGGCGCGCCCTGCCGCTGACTGAAAACCCTCTGTCAATCGCCGAAGAATACGCGATGATCGATAACGTCACCGGCGGCCGATTGATTGCCGGGTTCGTGCGTGGTATAGGCTGCGAATATCATTCTTACATGGTCAACCCCTCTAGCTCTCTTGCTAAATTCCACGAGGCCCATGATCTAATTATGCAAGCCTGGACCCAGCCAGGACCTACGGCCTTTGAAGGTAAATATTATCGCTTTCAATATGTGAATATGTGGCCACGTCCCTATCAGGAGCCAAATCCGCCGATATGGATCCCATCGCAGGGGTCATCTGAGACCAAAGATTGGGCATCGCATCCCTCCCGTAAGTACACCATGCTGATGACGTTCAGCCCAATCAAGAATGTGGTCCGAAATATGAACGCCTATGCTGAAAAGTGCGAGGAATACGGCTATAAATGTCAACCGGATCAACTGGGCTGGGCGTTGCCGCTCTACGTCGCCGAAACCGACGAGAAAGCTATTGAAGAGGCACGACCTCACATCCAGAACTTCTTTAACAAGTTTTTGCTATTCCCGACTGAATACCGAATGCCGCCAGGGTATTCATCTATTAATTCATACAAGATGACCATGGAAAACAAGATGAAAGTCCGCGAGCAGTTCCTCAGCATCGAGATGCTGATGGAAAACGGTATGTTCATCTGCGGCACCCCATCAACCGTCGCAGAAAGGCTCGAGGCTTATCAAGCCGAGATGGGCTACGGTAATCTCGTAGTTATGGGCCAATTTGGTACACTTGATCATGAACACACCAAAAAAAGCATGCAGTTGTTCGCCGAAGATGTGATGCCCAAGCTATGTCATATCGGTGAGCCCGAGGCCGTAGCCGCTGAATAAAAAAGGCCAAGCGGAGATAAATACATAAGCTCCGGGTCTAAAGCTAACCGGCAACCAAGGTAGGGCCCGGAGTAGATTTGCAATAAATTTTAATTTTACCCCATCCGCCACGTTTTAGACAAAATTTTCAAATACACTTCAATTAGAGTGTTCTAAATGCCCTTATTCGACTTAGTTTTATGGTTTATCGCAAGAAGAAAAACAGATGAAGTATCTTTTAGTCATTTTACTGACCATTGGTTTAAATGGTGAAAAACCTAAGACTGTGGAGATGCGTATACCACAAGAGACCCATGCGGAGTGTCTGAAATCTGCGAAAACCTTCAAGTTCTCTCTTCCAATTCCAATGGTCAGCGTACATACACAGACCCGGTGCGACCCCAGGCTTGAGAATGAAAATCCGGAGCTTCGGGGTGTAAAGACATAAAGCGCCGCAAAATAAAACTTCAGAATTATTACGAAATTTTCAATCTTGATGTTGCCCTAGTTTATTGTAACCCAGTAGTCGGGATGACAGATGTAAAAAATCTTTAACGACAGTCCTGAAAAATTTGATTTCAAACCAACGCACCCCGTTATTTGGCAGAAGATTCTTGGTGTGAACCTATTTCATGACAGGAAAATTATTCTTTATTAAAGACACTAGAATTGAAGGAGTGATGAAAATTTTGGACTTCGCCATTGGGCATTACTGTCGAAGATCACAGTAAATAACGATTTTATATCCTACACCATTGCGATATACTCTAAGGTTTATGCGTATCTGAAAAAAATTACTCTCAAAGGTATTGTTATGGTCTACAAAGTCGCGTTGCCTGACCTAGTCTCAAACTCCTATTTTCCAGCAATCGCTGCGGTCAAATTAGGTTATTTCAAAGAGGAGGGCATCGACGCAGAGATCGAACTGATATTTCCCGTACCAGAGTCTTTTGCGGCGCTCCGCGATGGAAAATGCGACTTTGTTGCAGGTTCAGCACACGCCCCACTTTGGGCGTTCCCAAGGTGGCAAGGGTCCAAGGTTCTCTGCGCCCTTTCACAAGGTATGTACTGGTTCCTCGTTCTACGCCATGACATTAACGTAGAGAAAGGCGATGTTCATGGACTCAAAGGTTTGCGGCTTGGAGCTGCACCGGGCGTTGATGTAGGGCTTCGTCAATTGTTAATTGCTGCCGGTATTGATGCCGAAGCCGATAATATTAGCATTGGCTTACCGCCAGGGGGTATTCCTGAGGGGAAGTCTTTTGGTGTGGTTGCTGCTCAATCATTGATAGACGGCAAAATTGATGGATTTTGGGCAAATGGGATGGGGGCTGAGGTTGCAATCACCAGTGGAATAGCTAAATGCATTATTGATGTACGGCGTGGCGACGGCCCACCCGAAGCCTTCAATTTTACACAACCCGCGTTAGTTACAACCCAAAAATTAGTGGACGAAGAACCAGAGGTTGCCGCTGGCGCTGTCCGCGCGATTGTCAAAACACTCACAAAGCTGAAAGCGGATGCCTCATTGGCGACTGAAGTCGCCCAAGACCTTTTCCCTGAAAAAGAAGCCGGACTGATAGAAACTCTTATAGAACGAGATCAGCCATTTTATAACGCCAACGTCAGTGCAGACTTAATAGACGGTATGAACAGCTTTGCGACCAAGGCTCAGCTTCTTGAGGGTGGGCCAGTATCATATGACGATATTATCGCCACCGAGTTTTGTAAATTCTGGAATGACTAGATAGCTCTATCAAGCTGCTTGATTTGGGGGCAAAAACTGTGATGCCCAGTTACCTTTATTACGCAATACATCACGCCAATAATCCTCAAAATTTGGTACAACTGCAGCCATTACAGAGGGCCTGGCCATCAGGGCATCCCGCCAAGCCTTAACCAAAGGGTATTTTTCAATAAGGCGAAGCGGGTAAATCCGGTCAAAAAAAGTAAACCGCATAAGTGCTGGGGCATAAGAGGCGTCTGTAAGAGAAAATTCCGCACCATTGAAATACGGACGCTGAGCTCCTCGTTTCTTGAGCGCCCCCTCTAACTTAAAAAAATAACCATCAGCCACAGCGCACCTCCGGGTGAAATCTTCTTCGTTCTTAGCATTAGTCAGGTGGGTAATAGCGCTGAAAGTCGGAACATAATCATTCCAGGCACGATTATAAGCCCGATCTAGTGGATTAATAGGATGTAAACGGGGATTTGTAACTTCATCGAGATATTCTGCAATCGCGTTGGATTCAAATAATGCTATTTCCTCATTAACAATAAGAACCGGCACTTTTGAGTGAGGCGAGATTGCAAGAAACCATTCTGGCCGGTTGTCTCGGTCTATATACTCAATATCATACTCTATATTTTTTTCCTGAAGCACAATCGCAGCACGGTGAACCCAGGGGCAAGTTTTGAAGCTACACAATTTAAATTTCATGACCATGTGTCCCGCAAGTTAATTTAAACCGATGGTCACATAGGTAAGAACACCTTTCAATTACCAATTAAATTATTTATGGCACTTGCCTAGAACGTATTACTACCGTGATAATAACACCGTAATGGTCAATTAATCTCAACAAACCTTGTAGTGAGGCAGATATGTGTCCATCCCCAGTGATACAAAAGCTTAAAACCACCGATAGCGCTATAAGCGAAGCAGAGTGGGAGACACGGGTTGATCTTGCGGCATGCTATCGGCTTATTGAGCATTACGACATGGACGATCTGTTTGCAACCCACATTTCTGTCCGCGCACCGGGCGCTGACGATCATTTTCTGCTAAACCCATACGGGGTACACTTTAGCGAAATTACGGCGTCGAGCCTTGTCAAAGTAGATTTGAACGGCAACATTGTGCAAAAGACTGATCACGTGATCAATCCTGCCGGTTTTGTTATTCACTCTGCGGTCCACGCAGCCCGCCACGATGCTAAATGCGTACTCCACACGCATACCGTTGCTGGAATGGCCATTGCAACTATGGAAGAAGGGTTGCAACCAATGTTTCAAAAAGCTATGCGATTTTATGATGGGGTCGCCTATCACGACTTTGAGGGTGTGGCTGAGGACCTCGACGAACGGGAGAGGTTGGTACAAGATCTCGGTGAAAATGATTATCTAGTGTTACGTAACCACGGCCTACTGGTTTGTGGCCCGACGATTGGACAGGCTTTCAAGGAAATGTTCGCAATGGAGAAGGCTTGTAAAACACAGCTCGCCATTATGCAGGCTGGCGGTAAAGTGATAAAAATTTCCGATAATTTATTACAGCATACCGCACAACAATTCGCTCGGAACAGGGCCGTAACAAAGGAAAGACCTAGTGGTTGGGCCTCCATGAAGAAAATGCTAGACCGAGTTAACCCGGGCTATAACACCTAAGGATTTAACTTAAAGGGGTATTAGCAACCCCGAAATTGCGGCGTCCTTTTTTCCATGAATGCTGTGCGGCCTTCTTTGTAATCTTCACTTAACATGCAATTCTCAACCAACTGATCACAGAGAGAAATATCACGCTTATCTGGATCTTTTGCTGCCTCAGCGACAATAACCTTAGTTGCATGAATGGTTAATGGTGCATTTGCAGCAATGGTTGACGCCAAATCATGCACTACTTCTTCTAATTTATCAGCCGGAACCAACTGATTGATAAGACCCATAGCCAATGCTTCTTCGCCGGAGTATCGGCGGGCAGTAAAAAGTATTTCCTTTGTCTTTGCGGGACCAACGATGTCGATTATTTTTTTCATATTCCGAAAGGCGTATCCTAGTCCTAATTTAGCGGCAGGTACCCCAAACTGTGATCCCTCTGCGGCTATACGGATATCAGCATGAATTGCTGTTCCGATACCTGCTCCGATACAAAACCCCCGGATCATCGCTATCAGTGGCTTATTTATATTCGCATAGGCATCGTTTACTCTAGCGGACAAAGCGTCATAAACCTCCCGCTGCTCTGGTGTAGCTCTTCTCTCAGAAAACTCTGAAATATCAGAGCCTGAGACAAAAGATTTATCACCTGCACCCCTCATTACAATCACGCGAACTTCTGGGTCAGTTTCAAAATCACTAATAATCTTTAGAATTGCCTCGCGCATAGCAAAGCCTATAGCATTGCGTCGTGCCGGATTGTTGAAGGTCATCCACCCTATACCATCTTTTTTTAAGGCTTGCATTTTTTCTGTAGCGAGTTTCAATTCAGTCATTAGTCTCCCTCAATTTGTTAAGCACTTGCATAGTTAGCTGCATTCTTACCAGCCTCGCGACTGAAAACAGCATTCCGAGTTTGCCCGGTGCACGACGGATAGTTGTGAAAAAATAATCCAACAATATCACCAGATGCATATAATCTTGGAATTGGATTTTCTGTAATATCCAAGACCTCACAACGGGTATTAATTTTGACGCCTCCGAAAGAAAATGTTACCCCACCAGTAACCGTGTAAGCTCTATATGGGGGCATATCAATGGGATTAGCCCAATTTGATTTTGGTACCTCAAGACCCTTTGTTGACCGACCGTCAAGCCCACCCGGATTGAATGGGGTGTCCCTTGAGCACGAATTGTTGAACTCCGTGACTGTCATCTCAAGCGCCACAGGATCAAGCCCAATTTTTTTTGCTAAGGAGGGTATTGTGCCAGCTTCTTCATAAACATCCGTATATTCCGCACCAAGTCTAAATAGATTAATGCCTTTCTGATCATATATTTGATGGGCTATCCCGCCGGGCTGCGATAACACCGCCCGCCCAGTTTTTGCATACGTATAAGAGTGATTACTTTCACCCTCGTCGTAAAATCTTTCGGCTAGATTGTTAACCGTAATACCCTGCGTATAATCATAACGATTACAGGTATTGCTGTGACCATCCTGACGTAATGGTGTTCCTCCATCGGGGGCTTGGGCATCGATAGGTGTCGCATGTGCTCCTTGCCAATGGCCTGCGGGCTTGACGCCTAGATCGAGAAGCCCTCTTAACACCTCTCCGGTATTATGTTTCGAACCCCTAACTTTCATCAGATCAGCATTAGGCCCAAGATATCGCGCCCGCATTTCCGCATTCGCCTGAAAACCACCAGCACAAACAATGACAGCCCCGGCTCTTAGTTGGTAGTCCCCGCTATCGGAACTAACCTGAATACCGTCAATACCCCTAAAATCGCCGACAAATGACGTTACCCTAGACCTATAGCGAAGTTCTACATTTAGTTGCAAAGCGATCTGTCGCCAACGCATTAACTGTCCCAAACCGCCGCCTACGGTATGTACTATAATACCTGGTTCAAAATAGTATTTTTCCTCTATTTTACGTCGTTTTTCTGGCTCAAACTCTATACCCGTCTCAAACATCCACCGAACTGCTGAATTAGACTGGCGCACCATAAAATCAGCAAGGTCTGGGTCAATACGCCCCTGGGTTACCCTGTTCAAGTCAGCGCTGAAATGTTCCACGGTATAGGGCGGAATATGAAACCGTGCGAATTCATCGGGATTAAAATTAGAGACAATATAACGTATATCTTCGGGACCATTATATACAAATCTAAAGCCGGTATGCGAGTAGCGCGCATTACCGCCAAATTCTTCTTCCGGCGCCTTTTCGAGCATAACGACCTTTTCAGCACCATTTTGTATAGCTGAAACGGCGGCCTCGAAGGCGGCACTTCCTCCACCAACGATAGCCACATCACAATTTTCCTTGAGCAAAGTTGATCTCCAACTATTTTTTAAGCATCTACTTTTTCTTGAACGCGTTTAACCCCCCTCTCGCGATCGGCCTCATACTCTACTGCCTGAAAACCGTGAACCGATAGATCAAAATTGTTTCCCTCCGGATCACAACCACGCCTTTCCGCGTATGGTCGGTTTCTTGGTCGCTGGGCAGGTGGATTAAGCCCAAACTCCACCATACGCCGAGTAATCTCTTCCTGGTCTTCAATTTCAAAACCAAAATGGTTCAAACCATTAGGCTTTCCTTCCGCCTTATTAGGCAACAAGGCAACATTAAGATAGCCATCAGTTAAGTAAGTTGCTCCGGTCTTTGATCTATTTAAAATTTTCATATCAAAGACCCTAGTATAAAACTCCGCTAACTTTGGAGGGTCCATAGTTACGATTGCAATATGTTTAATTTTCGGCATAAAAACCTCCTAATTTATTTAGACCTATGTAGCCCAATTATTTTTAATCAGGTTCCTTTGAGATAAGCTGATCGAAAATCCATTTTGCAACATCAAAAAGTTGGCTGTCACATCTATACCGACCAATAATTTGGATCGAAACTGGCATATTATTGGGCCCATTGTGAGTGGGCAAAGCATAGCTTGGTACGTGCAACAAGTTCCACATACCAATATGGGTATGGTCGCCTGTGCTATTTCGATCGGGTGGAGCCTCACCCGCTGTGCAGGGGGCAATAATTGCATCAAAATCTTCGAATATTGTATCAAGAAGCCTTCGGCAATTCTCACCGATTTTCAAAGCATTAGTATAATCTTCATAATCCCAACCAAATCCTTTAGTGATACCTTTTTGAAGCTGTGGACTTAACAACTCACGGTGATTAAACCATTCATAGGATGTTGCTCGTGCCCGCTCATAGCTAGAGATTATATCTCGCGCAGGTACCAATTCCTCAAAACAATCAGGTAAATCTAGTTCCCTTATTTGTGCCCCTTTTTCCGCGAGCACCTCACGTGCATTCCTGATTGCAACCTTTGTCTCTGGCTTTACGATATTCCAAAGGTGGGTTTTACAAACCGCTATGCGAGGTTTAGAAATTTTAGAGCGATCAAGCATAGCAGAGCGCCCCAATAAACTAGCGCTTATAAGCTCGACATCATCCATAGCGCGTACGAGGAGACCTAAAGTGTCGAGAGACTGAGCAGCCGGCCAAACGCCATGAAGGTTAAAGGCATCAAACGTTGGTTTATAACCGATTACACCACAATGCGCAGCAGGACGATGTATCGAACCCGCAGTTTGGGTGCCGAACGCCGCAGGTACCATAAAGTCCGCTACTGCAGCACCAGAACCACTACTAGAACCTCCCGGCGTACACTCCAGATTATGTGGGTTTGCTGTTGGCGGTGGTGCCATGCCAGCGAATTCTACTGTAACCGTTTTCCCGAGAATAACAGCACCGGATGCGCGCAATAGCGCAACACAAGCAGCATCGTATCCAAAATGGGTTCCCTCATAAATAGGCGAACCCATTCCGGTAGGCATATCAAATGTCGCTATAATGTCCTTTATGCCGAAAGGGACACCGTGCAAAATTCCTTTTCTCTCATCAGCTAAATCATAGGCGCGCGCTTGGCTAAGCGCCAGCTCAGGGTCAATATACGCCCAAGCTCTTACCTCTTTATCTCTAGCTTCAATACGATCGAGACAATCGCGAACCAAACGCTGCGATGTAATTTCACCACGTTCAATTGCGCCAGCCGCCTCAACAAAAGATAATTCATTTAACATCCTCGGACTCGACATCAAAAAACAGTTTTATGCAACCTCTCTAAAATAAAGGTAGTGAAACCTCCCAAGAAACCCTTGTGTGGAACGTCTGGTTTTGCCAGAGTTGCGCGGAAATTAGGGGAGAAATAAATTGCTAACTCTCAAACGACTATCAAAAGAAGAAGCTGATTTAATGATCGCAGCCGCCGAGAAAAAATCAGTAGAAATTGGGATTCCAATGTGTATTGCGGTTACTGATGAGTCGGGTAATCTCATCGCATTTTCTAGAATGAATGGTGGCAAAATATCGAGTATCTCTATTGCTATTGATAAGGCGTTTACCGCCTCAGCTGCCAAAAACCCCACAGCTTTTTATAATGAAATGTGCCGCCCCGGCAGCCCCACATTTGGTATTCATACGTCAAACCAGGGACGTTTCAGCATTATCGGTGGTGGCCTTCCGGTTTTATCAGGTAGAGCGATTGTCGGCGGCATAGGTTCCAGTTCGGGAACCCCGGCACAGGACATCGACGTATCCCAAGCAGGGCTCGATGCACTCTTGGTTAGTTGGAAAAAATTAAAAGAAAAAAATAAGAAAAGAAAATAAATGTCTTTATTTGATATCAAGAAAGATGCACTGCGCGCCATGGATGTGGTATTAGGTGGTGGAATAGCAATTATTCCTACCCATGTTGGTTATGTAATTTTAGGTGCAACCACCGAAGCTATTAATCGCACAATTGAAGTAAAACAGCGTGGACCATCTAAATTGAATGCCGTTATAGGCTGTGCGTCGATGCATGCCGCACTTCATGTTTTAGAGGGTCGAAACCGGGAAATCGTCCGGGCTATAACAGAGGACTACGACCTCCCAATGGGTGCCGTAGCTCCAGCCGACTTAAATCACCAAATGCTCAAAACTTTGGACTCAGAGGTGCTTGCGCGAACAACACTAGGTGGCACTCTCGCTATGCTTTTAAATGCTGGGCCCCTTATGGATACAATGGCGCAACTGAGTTTTGAGGCAGGCCAATTGATTGTAGGGTCATCCGCCAATCTATCCCTTCAGGGAACCAAGTTCCGTGCGACAGATATAGAACCGGAGGTCCTAAACGCTGCCGATCTGGTGATCGATTATGGTCTGATGCGTTGGGCTAATTATGGCCGATCCTCTACCATGATTAACGTCCATGATTTTAGTGTGGTTCGATATGGTAGTTGTCTCGACCTTATAAACGATGTGTTACAACGTCATTTCAACTTCAACCTTACTCCAGAGCCGGATCGTTAGAACACTAAGCACACTCAGGTTTTAAAAACCCAAATATCACCACGAACGGGCTCACCGTACTCTAGCCTTAGTGTTTCATTTTTAACTGAACATTCAATGAAACCTGCGTTTTTCGCTATTTCACGAACATAAGGTCGGCCATGGGCATAACGTCCAGACGGCCTTAGTTTAAAATCTTTCACTTTTCGGGATTCCAGGGAAAAAGCCATAAAACCACCTTTCTTAAGAATTTTTGCGATTCCAAAGAATAAGTCCTCCAGTACACCGAAATAAACGAATACATCTGCTCCCAAGACCAAATCGTAACTGCCGCTTGTAGACCCCAAATGGGCGATGATGTCGGACTTACTCAGAGTATTATAGATAGATCTATCGTCTGCTTTTTTTAGCATTTCGCCGGATAAATCCACACCGTCTATTCTCCTTGCAAATTTTTTGAAGGCCACACCACTTAATCCTGTTCCACAACCAAGGTCGAGAATTTCGATATCTATATTTCGTCCCTGGAGATAGACTTCCATAGCCTCAGCCAAAATATTTGGCACTCGATAATCGAGCTCACCGTTCAGCAACTCATCAAAATCCGGTGCAAAGCGATCAAACAGCGTAGTGATATAACCTTCGCTCGCTCGGATTGGGGTTTGAATGCTGCCCATCGCTGATAACATATGCAAAGCTTCAGGCTCGTTTGGTTGTAATTCAAGGTAACGCCGATACCACTGCGCAGCGTTTCTTTTTTCATCAATTGATGCGAAGCATTCTGCCAGGCCCCATATAGCATCTAGATTATCATCAACAATATTAAGAGATTTTTTATAACACTCAATTGCGTGTTGAAATGAAGCATCTTCGGATGCTTTGTCCGCCTCGACACAATAATTTTCGGCCTCTTGCTTATTGGCCAACTGTAACAAATTTTTCGCCCGCTCATTAGAGCCCAACGCCTTGGCTACATTAGCTCTACCCCTTAACGCAGTAACGTTTTCTTTATCCATTTTCAGAGCGTCAGAAAATAGTGCGTCAGCGCCTTTCAACTCACCATCGGTCAATAACTTTTCAGCTCGCCGTATCCAGCCTGAAATAACGCGGCTTGAAGACATTATGGTCAATTTCCCCAAGTACTTAAGGTTACTTGCATATAGTTACTATGCCTTACCGTCTTTTACCATTAAGCCCGGACTTGCATGGTAAATTCTTTCAAATAGCGTTTTGATAATATAAATTGTTAGATTCCCGCACCTTGGGTGTGAAAATAGAAGATATAAATCTTAAAACCCTTTGGACGATTATTGTAATGCTTCCATTAGAACTTCCCTTTGCCCCGATGAGTGATCAACCACTAAATAAGTCGCGAAAACAAATATCGAAGACGGCGATGTTGACCCGTGGGGTCTCTAGGTTTTTTGCGGATATGGGTTTTGGATCCTTAACCGAATTTCGGTTACCTAATGGTAGAAGGGTAGACATAATAGCGCTAAGTGGCGATGGGACATTTTCTATTATTGAAGTCAAAAGTTCAGTTCAAGACTTTCGGAGCGATTTAAAATGGCCAAATTATTTACCCTATTGTAATCGGTTCTACTTCGCCGTCGCAGAATGTTTCCCGTTAGACATCCTGCCTGACGACTGTGGAATTATCATAGCTGACAAATTTACAGCTAGTATTGAAAGAGAGCCGGCAGAGCGATCGATTCATGGGACACGTAGACAACTACAACTTAAGAGATTTGCTCTGATTGCGAGTGAGAGATTACAGCGCATAATCGACCCACGTCCATAGATCTAAAGAGAAAAATTAACGCACCAACCGTTCTATAGTTTTGGTTGTGCTGTGACCTTCCTCTAAATCGACCAACAAGACCTTGCCTCCATATGACTGAACCAAATCAGCGCCTACCACTTCATTCAAGGAGTAATCAGCACCTTTCGCCAAAACATCTGGTTTTAAAGTCTCTATCAATTTGATCGGGGTGGCCTCAGAAAATAATACAACAAGATCTACACTTGCCAAGGAAGCCATAATCGATGCACGCGAGTCCTCAGTTTGAATTGGCCGAAATTTTCCTTTTAGCTGTCTTGCCGAAACATCTGAATTAAGGCCAACCACCAGTCGATCACACGCGCGGCGGGATTTTGCGAGTATAGATAGATGTCCGGGGTGTATTAAGTCGAAACATCCGTTAGTAAAACCTATTTTATCTCCGCGATTGCGCCAATTTTCCACTTGTGCTTCGGCTGCCTGCAAAGACATAATTTTGAACTCACTCGAATAAATTAGATCCTGACGTTGTAGCGATTCCACTATTTCGGTGGCAGAGGCAACGGCTGTACCGGTCTTGCCGACTACTATCCCTGCAGCGATGTTTGCGATATGCGATGACACCAATAAATCACCCCCTGCCGCCAGGCCAGCCGCTACAGTTGCAGCCACTGTATCGCCGGCCCCTGAAACGTCGAATACTTCGAGCGCTTCTGCAGGTAAATGATCTACACTATTACCTGATACTAGCGTCATTCCCTCTGCGCTTCTTGTTACCAGCACATTCGCTATCCCATGCTCATTGGAAATGAGTTTTGCTGCAGCCGTTACACCATCATCATCATTAATCTCACACCGACTTGCTTCAGAAAGCTCACGACGATTAGGGGTAATAACAGTGGCACCGTTATAACATTGATAGTCGCTTCCCTTTGGATCTACAACGACCGGACAATTCGACGTTTTTGCCAACTTGATTAGTTTTTGTATATTATTGGGTGATAATACTCCCTTACCGTAGTCAGAAAGTAAGAGAGCGCCAACGCTCTTTAAAGCTTCTTTCACATAGATAAAAATCCGTTCATTTGTGTCTTTGTCGACATCTCTATAATCCTCACGATCCAACCTGAGTAGTTGTTGTGAGCCCGCAAAAAATCTTTCCTTGATGGTTGTTTGACGCCCTAATTCTTCAATTATTTCAGGCGTGATTTTGTCTACCTCGTCAACTAAACACCGGATTTTCGCAGCCGCCTCATCATCACCAACCACACTAATAAATTTGACTGACACCCCGATCTCCGCGAGATTGCGTGCTACATTGCCCGCGCCCCCAAGCATCTCTGTTTCGTTGGCCACCCGACAGACTGGCACGGGAGCCTCTGGCGATATACGCGAAACAGCGCCATAGACAAACTTATCCAGCATGACATCACCAACACAAAGAACACTTGAATTATCAAGCTTTTCGATCAAGTCGAGTAATTTTTCACTATTATTCATTTACTGCACTGCTGTTCTAATATGTCACACATCATATGCCCGAGAACTATATGCATTTCCTGAATCCGAGCCGTAACACCCGATGGCACTATTAGTAATGGGTTTGCAATACCCACAAGCTTTCCCCCATCATTACCAACTAGGGCTGCCGCGGTTATACCAATCTCCTTAGCAGTATTAACAGCTTTCAATATATTGGGGCTGTCACCCGAAGTTGTGATCCCAATTAATAGATCCCCCTTCTTACCCAGCGCTCTAAGCTGTATCTCAAAGAGCCTATCATAACCCAAATCATTACTAGAAGCCGTCAGAATTGAACTATCTGTTGTCAAGGCTATGGCCGCAAGTGGTTCACGCTCGATTTTATAACGAACAACTAACTCAGCTGCTAAATGCTGGGCATCAGCAGCACTGCCACCGTTACCCATGAACATTATCTTATTGCCGTTCTTCAACGTTTTTTCTGCAACATTACATAATTCCATAAATGGCTCGGCTAAAGTCGCACGCATAGCACTCATAACCGCTTCATGCTCAGAAAGTTCTTTATCAAAGAATGATTTCAAATTCATAAAGGCCAATCCATAAAATAAAAAAAGTCCTCTTCTCAAGAGGTAACAGAAAACGTCATAAGGTTCTATTACATTTGATCACGTTCCCCAGGGGCGGAAATGTTTACTTAACGCCAATCCCTGACGTTGATAGGACGAACCAGACTCAACACCATAAAGTTGGTCCGGGGTATCGGTAAGATGTTCATACTTTAAACGTCCGATGAGTTGGGCATCCTCCATTATAAAAGGTACCCCATAGGACCTCACTTCCAGTACCGCGCGGGTGCCCGTCGCATCAATATCAGTATTACCAAATCCGGGGTCAAAAAACCCTGCATAATGAGCGCGAAATTCACCAGTAAAGGCGTCATATGGGACCATCTCTGCCGCATAATCCGCTGGAACCGAAACCGACTCTTTAGAGGCTAGAATATAAAAGTCATCGGGGTTCAATATTATATTACGACCGCCATCACAGTATATAGGATCCCAATAGTCGGCCGGGTTGTAATACCTCAGTTTGTCTACATCAATTAATGGGGCATGGGGTTTTGCTTTATAACCAACGAGATCAGTATCCCCGACCCCGGCTAAATCAACAGATAGCGGCACTCCTCGAAACAATGTACTCTCTTCACGCTCGGTGAGATCACGGTCAAGTACTGGCTGATTCTTCATAAGCCGTTTCAACTCCGCCTCTCGAATATCGGAGGTGCCACGGCATAATCGAAGCTGATTTAATTTGGTTCCCGTGCGGGCAATTATACTGAAGGTTCTAGGAAAAATCTCAGCATAGAGTGGCCCATTATATCCCCTTGTAACTACATCAAAATCAGGAGCATAGTCAGTGATAAGGCGGGTAAATATATCGAGACGGCCTGTCGAGCTTTTTGGATTAGCTACCCCGGATAGTCCCTCACTTAAAGACAATGACTCCAATAGAGGCACAAGGTAAACGCACCCAGTTTCCAATAAAGCACCTACTGTAAGATCTATCTCATGAACACTAAATAATTCGATTTGTTGTTTTACAGTTCGTGTGGGGCCCGGCAAAAAACTCGCCCGCATACGATATGCTGTAGCACCAAGCCTCAGATCGATGCTAGCAGGTTGAACCTGCTGTGATGTCAGGGATTGAAGACCAGAGATTTCACCGTCACGAATCAAAGCTGTTAGCGATTGATAGGGTAGAACCCCCATATCCCTCCGGAAATTTTTTCGCTCTGGTTTTAACGGGTTCCTTTGTTGTGTCATGGTTTTTTATATTTGATGTCAAATAAATTAATTGTTTCTTTACTGATTTTAGAAACAGTATATTTCAATTTAAACACAGTATTAATCACCATTTTATTTATACATAAAACATATTAAGCCATTGAAAGAACGCGTTAAAATAATTTAATGCACTAAACCAACGAAATTTTTCTACGCTCCTTAATATTGGAATAGGCTCTTCCGCATAATGTTTCGTGTACTTCGATCCATTGTGCCTACCCCTGTCTAATGAATAAACGTTGATCTACTGTTTTGATAGTTTTGCTTCAAAGTACTCAATAGTTTTTTTAAGGCCTTCTAGAAGTGAAATTTGAGGGCTCCACGAAAGCTTTTTTTCGGCGAGCGTAATATCAGGCTTGCGCTGGGTTGGATCATCAGCAGGCAAAGGTTTCGAAATTATCTTAGAACTTGACCCAATGAGTTTAATGATTGTATCAGCAAGATCTTGGATCTTAAACTCGATTGGATTACCTATATTTACTGGACCGGTGAATTCATCATCTGTGTTCATTATGAGTATAACGGCCTCAATTAAATCATCAATGTAGCAAAAAGAACGGGTCTGCGAACCATCACCATAAATGGTAACTGGATCGTTTTTCAAAGCTTGAACAATAAAATTTGAAACTACACGACCATCATTGGGATGCATTCTCGGACCATAGGTATTAAAAATTCTGGCTACTTTGATTGAAAGGTTATGTTGTCGCCGATAATCGAAAAATAGTGTTTCCGCGCACCTCTTTCCTTCGTCATAACAAGCTCGGGTGCCTATAGGATTACAATTGCCCCAGTAACTCTCCACTTGCGGGTGTACCGCAGGGTCTCCGTAAACCTCGCTGGTAGAGGCTTGAAAGATTTTTGACTGCACCCTCTTGGCAAGACCAAGCATATTGATGGCCCCATGAACACTAGTCTTGGTCGTTTGGACTGGGTCACATTGATAATGGATGGGCGAGGCCGGGCAGGCAAGGTTAAAGATCTCATCAATTTCAACATAGAGTGGAAAGGTTACATCATGGCGCATTAACTCGAAACGTGGTTCGGAAATTAAATGTGCAATATTATCTTTCGAACCCGTAAAATAATTATCCACGCAAAGTACGTCACTGCCATCAGCTATCAATCTCTCACATAAATGCGAGCCAACAAACCCCGCACCCCCAGTTACTAATACCTTTTTATTTGAGACCATAATATTCCATCACTACAAACGACAATTTAACTGACTTCTAAACGAAGTTTTAACATCTTATTTTAGTTTCAATCGAAAATTAAAATTAACATCCATTTTCAAAAATTTTAGGCCTATCGGCCGCCGCTCAAGACTTGAGATCACTAGTTTCCCGTGGCGCACGTTTTGCCAAAATTCTTTGCAATGTTCTGCGGTGCATATTAAGTCGTCGGGCTGTCTCAGAAACGTTCCGATGACATTGCTCGTAGACACGCTGGATATGCTCCCATCTTACGCGATCAGCTGACATTGGATTTTTTGGTGGTGGGGGCAAATCAGCACCACGAGTTAGCAATGCAGACGCTACTTGATCGGCATCTGCCGGTTTTGCTAAATAATCGATTGCGCCCGCTTTAACCGCTGCAACAGCCGTCGCAATGTTTCCATAGCCAGTCAATATTACTATACGCGAATCGTCTTGTGCTTCACGTATTACCGGCACGACATCAAGCCCACTACCGTCCTCCAAGCGCAGGTCAAGTACCGCATATTTTGGAGCTTCAATTTTAGCTATGGAAACCCCCTCGGAAACACTCTCGACGGCAGTTACCGTAAATCCACGATGCTCCATTGCTTTAGCAAGCCTTTCCCTAAATGGCTTGTCATCATCCACAATTAATAATTTCTTTTCTGGTTCAATAGTTGACACCTGTTCTACTATTTTATCCATTTCACTCATTAGTTTTACCCTCAGCACCCTCTAGCATATCCCGCGGCCATTGAATTTCAACAACAGCACCGCCTTCCCGCCGATTAGAAAACGAAAGTTCTGCTCCCGTCCTTGCTAGTAGTGTTTGTGCAATAAAAATACCAAGACCCATGTGTCCATCCTGGCTTGCCCGCAAGGATATGTAGGGTTCACCGATGCGGTCCAATACAAAGGGAGGAAATCCCGGGCCATCATCGGTAATTGAAACATTGACCATATTGTCAGACCAAGTAGTCGACAATATCACTTCAGTATTTGCAAACTGTATAGCGTTTTGCGCCAAAGAACCAATTCCATGAATAATTTCGGGAATATAACCTATAACAGGCTCATTACTTTTGTCATCTTCATCGATAGGCATTATATTCAAAACGACAGAAATCTGATCCATCTGATGGCGGGTTGTCGCCATCTCAACAACAGCGCTAACTGGAACCGCAGAAAAGGGAGAATCATCGCCTTCAGGATTGTGAGCGAGCGCAGCTAAAATGTCCCTGCAACGATTGGTTTCTGTAAGCAATAATGCAACGTCATCGGCGATTGGGCTACCCTCTGGCAAATCCCGAGATAACTCTCGGCTGACCACGGCAATTGTTCCAAGGGGGCTCCCCAGTTCATGGGCTGCTGCTGCTGCAATGGTACCCATAGCTGACAGCCGCTGTTCCCGGGCAAGTGCTTGTTGGGTCGCGAATAAGCCATCTGACAATTCACGCGCCGCCTGCGCCACACGCCAAGTATATGACGCAAAAAACATTATGCCGATTGCCAGTGCTGTCCAGACCCCCAGAACATAAATAGTCGGAAGCTGTGGCAAAACACCTTGGCCCGGCAGTGGTAAATGATAAATTGATAAAATAGTAATGGAAATCAAAGCGAGAAAACTCAAAATGATTGTACTACTGAGCGACAAAACAGTCGCAGAAATTGCTACAGGCGCTAATAAAAGAAATGCAAATGGATTACCAAGTCCCCCTGTCAAATAAAGCAGGATGGTGAGTTGTACTGTATCAAATGCGAGATAACCAGCAGCCCCTTTTTCAGAAACCCGCCGCGATCCCCCAATAAATTGCGCCGCCAAGTTAACGATAGCAGATGACGAAACAGTGATCATTGTCGCAAAAAGGGGTAGATCAAATCCTAAGCCGTAATATACTACGAGCAAGGTAGCCATTTGCCCAACAATAGCTACCCAGCGGATCAAAACTAATGTCCTTAACTGAACCCTACTGGCTTCGTCGACCGATGGTGCTATAACCATAATATGTTCCCAATAAGTCGGTGAAATTCATAAATTCATCACCATATCTGACGAAAAACTGGTATATGTATTAAATCGTCATGATATAAAAAGGTTATGAGTAAAATAGCAATTGATACCGCGTCATTAACAAAAAAATTTGGCAAGAAAATTGCTGTCGATAAAATTAATTTAAAAGTCAAGGCCGGATCAATAACAGCGTTATTAGGTGGTAACGGCGCTGGAAAAACAACAACCATAGCTATGCTTCTTGGCTTAATACTGCCCACAAGTGGGAAAGCTAGAGTGTTAGGTGAAGATATCATTAATTCACGATACAGCGTTTTAAACCGAATTAATTTCAGTTCGCCATATGTCGATTTGCCAAAGCGATTAACGGTACGAGAAAATCTACGCGTTTTTGCGGGACTTTATGGTATCCATAATTCAAATAAATATATCAAAAGTTTAGCTGAGTCTTTCGCCTTAGTGGAATTTTTAGACCGTCCCACCGGCCAACTTTCATCCGGACAACGTAGTCGGGTATCATTGGCAAAAGCACTTATAAATTCTCCTTCTTTATTACTTTTAGATGAACCCACAGCGTCCCTAGATCCGGCGACTGCTGATTGGGTAAGATCTTATTTAGATGATTATGCAACAAAGACTGGTGCCACAATTTTATTGGCATCACATAATATGAGCGAGGTTAATCGGCTCTGTTCTGACGTTGTGATGATGAAACGGGGTAGAATAGTCGATCAAGGTCAACCAAAAACGTTAATTCAAAAATATGGTCGGGAAACGCTAGAGGAAGTTTTTTTAGAAATTGCTAGGACAGATACAAATACGCCAAGATGACACATATTATCAGAAAAGTGCAGAAAGCAGCGAATCGACCTATAACCTGGTATCGGATAGGTACAATGTTATTACGATACCTTTATCTGCTGAAAAGCTCATGGATAAGAATTCTAGAATTAGCCTACTGGCCTACGATGCAAATGATTATGTGGGGTTTTTTAAATCAATATTTGATGTCTGCCGAATCCTCGGTAATAAAGATCGCTGGAATGTTAATTGCCGCAGTTCTTCTTTGGGATGTTATGTTTCGCAGCAACATAGGGGTTGCTGTATCATTTTTAGAAGAAATATGGTCGCGTAATCTAGCTCAATTATTTGCTAGCCCGCTCAGACCATATGAGTGGGCGTTATCCCTGCTCTCTATTAGCCTAATACGAACAATTATTGGGGTGATTCCCGCCGCTATATTAGCCATCCCTTTTTATAGTTACTCTATATTTGATATGGGGCTACCCCTTATTGCATTTTTTGCAAATCTTATGATCTTTGGAGGTGCAGTGGGGTTATTAGTATCAGCACTTGTGCTTAGATATGGTATGGGTGCAGAAAGTTTAGCATGGGTGGGTATTTTTCTCATCGCCCCCATCAGTGGAATATATTACCCAATTTCTGTTTTACCCGACTGGTTACAGTCCGTCGCATGGACTCTGCCGTCAGCACATGTTTTTGAGGGCATGAGGGCTTTACTAACTAAAAATATCTTTCTGACAGATCTATTCATAAATGCCGCCATTTTAAATATTGTTTACATGGGAGGTGGCCTAGCAGTTTTCCTATACGTCTTCCGGCTAGCTAGAATCAAAGGGCTTTTGATACAGATAGGGGAATAGAAAGCTGACTAAAAAATACCTAAATCTAGACCCGCCGCCATTGCGGCCCCAAATTCTTTACATTGCTCTCTAAAATCTGGTTGCCATTCTCCTCGACAAATTAGTGGCG
>CAZCKO010000014.1:4844-22471 GCA_964499275.1 uncultured Rhodospirillaceae bacterium | reverse complement strand
TCTTTACATTGCTCTCTAAAATCTGGTTGCCATTCTCCTCGACAAATTAGTGGCGGCTGCACCATCTTCCAGCGCAACCCACCTGTTATAGATTCTACAGCTCGCCGAGTACCAGTTCCATCATGCCCAGCACGAATAATTAGTGCATACGGTAACCCCTGTGTTTTATCCAAACAGGGGTAATAAATTCTATCAAATAAATCTTTTAATGCTCCACTCATGTAGCCAAGATTTTCCGTAGTCAGAAGGATTAACCCTTCAGATCTCAAGATTTCGTTCTCTGACGTCTTAAACGGGTTTCTAACGGCAATAGAAATCGAATCGCTCAATACTGATCTCGCTCCCATAACAACGGAGTCTAACAATGATTGTGTATTCTCAGAGGGGGCATGAGCTATTATGAGAAACTGTTTTTCAGCCATACAGCATCTTCCTGCTTCAGTTAAAAAAAGTGAGTAGGGGCGCGGATATACAAATTCCAATAATAAAGTGGGCTGGACTGGATCAAAAATAGGCAAAATATAGCACTTATTCCCTCGCACCGGCTTCACGTAATAATTTTACAATAAAATCTCTCCGATTCCACTCTGCCCACATTAACGCCGTCCGCCCCGTATAATCACGCTTAGAAACATCTACGCCGTATTTAAGTAAAACTCGAACAATATCAACCCGGCCTTGGCTCGCGGCAATCATTAAAGGCGTTATACCCCGACGATTCTCGGAATTTATTACCGCGCCTTTTTCGATTAATACTTCAATAGCATCAATATGACCTTGATCTGCCGCATAATATAATGCTGAGTTTCCAAGTTTATCCCGGTGGGTAATCGAAACTCTTTGGGCAAACAAAAATTCAATAATATCGGCATTACCAATTATACCGGCGTAAATAATTGAATTGCGGCCATCGAAGTCCTCGACTTCTGCTTTCTCGCCGCGTGCAATGGCAACTTTAACACCCTCTAGATCATTTGATTTTATAGCTGCCAAAATAGGATTATCACCAAACAGCTCTATATCGGCATGAAGCGACGCGACGGGGAACACAAAAATACAAAAGAATAGTAATGAATATCTAAAAATCTTCATAATCCAAATTTCATTTTAGAAAGTTGTCAATATAATCTAAGTTAGGTTTGAATTGATATACAACATATCGATTAATTGTTGACTAGTGTAATTACCACTTGCCCGCTATATCATTTTAACAGTAAACCAAATGGGAAGAACTCATGAATCTTTCAGCATTTAGAGTGGCTGCAACTGCAGCCGTAGCCGTTATCGCTTTAGTGCTGATCGCTTGGCAGTTTGGCTTTCTTTCATCTAATGGACGGAATTCCAGGTCAATGGTAGCTGCCAAAATTGGCGGGACTTTTGAATTAATTGACCATAATGGTAAATTGCGGAGAAGCGGGGAATTCCGTGAAAAATTTATGCTGATTTATTTTGGCTACAGTTATTGCCCCGATGTTTGTCCAACCGCATTACAGGTGATGGGATCAGCGTTAAATTCATTGGGAGAGAAGGCGAAAATGGTCCAGCCCATATTCATTACCATCGACCCAAAGCGTGATACGGTCAAACACCTCAAATCTTATGTCCAAAATTTTTATCCCAGTTTATTAGGTTTGACGGGCACTAAAGAAGCAATCAAAGACGCTGCTAAAAAATTCCGAATTTATTACGCGAAGGTACCTGGTAATAAAGAAAAGCCTGATGCAGATAACTATTTGGTGGATCATTCATCGATAGTATTCTTTATGGGAAAAAGTGGTCAGTATATCACTCACTTTAATCATCAAACTGACCCGTCCAAAATGGCTGAAATAATAGGCAAACAACTTTGAAGCACAATGAATAAAGATATTCCAAAGCCTTTCTGGAAAAATAAAAAACTAACGGATTTAACCCATGATGAATGGGAGTCTTTGTGTGATGGTTGCGCTCGCTGCTGTCTATTGAAATTAGAGGACACAGACACGAGTGAAATTGCATATACAAAGATTGCCTGCAGTCTTTTAGACTCTGAGGCCTGTCGGTGCAAAAACTACCGCAACCGTCATAAGATTGTCCCGGATTGTATTGTCTTGAATGCTACAAATATCAAAGGTCTAAACTGGATGCCCTCAACTTGCGCATACCGGTTAATTGCCGAGGGCAAAGATCTTGCGTGGTGGCATCCACTAGTTTCGGGTGACCCTAGCACTGTTTACAGTGCAGGGATCTCCGTTCGAGGCCGTACAATCCCAGAGGAGAGTGGTCATGATCCTGACAAAAATATAATTAATTGGGTTAAATAACTATTTCTTAAGAGACCTTTCCCAACGAGCATTCACCAAAGCAATGCCGAATAAAATCAAAATAATCGCCAACCAAACAAAAAGGCTATGTTTTTCACCTAGTAATACGATACCGAAAAAAACACCAAACCCCACAGACAAAAAACTAGACTGGCTCATATAGGTTGGGCCAGCAATACGTATCAATTCAAAAACACCGTAGAAGTTAAATCCCGCGAGAACAAAATGTAACATCATAGAAATTTCCCCGCTCGTAAATGGTGGGGCGAGCATATGGAATTCGCCTAAAGCCAAAGATATGGGTAACGCCATAGCAGCAGCTGCAAATAGCGTACCACAAGCTAATTGAAGTGAGTCAGAGAGAAAAACATAGGCCAAGCCATGTAATAAAGGTGTACCAAAGCCTATAAATACCCAGATTGCCATGGAAGGATCTGGTAGGGACGCCTTTGGTACCACAATGAATAAAACACCAGAAAAACCGAGTAATATACCAAATAAACGCAACCAGATTAGTTTTTCAACCCTGGTTATTAAACTCACAAGGTGAGTAAAAATGGGCGTAAACGCCATAATCACTGCCATAACACCGACTGGAAGATTACCTTGTGCAGCGTACAGAATTGTATTGGCAAATGTGAAGCGCAACGCAGCGGCTCGAAAATAATATGCGAGATACCCGAAAGAGATAGGTGGATAGATTCCGCGACATAACCCTATAAAAAATACTACAAACCCAGAACCAAGACAAAACCAAAATACATATGCCGTCGGATGAATACCATTGGTGACTGTGTTTTTAATGAGTATAAAAAAGAATCCCCAAAGACATCCTATCATCAGTAAGAGAGTTATAGGCAAAAGCCCTTTGGAATTGGGTATTTTTGTCATTGAAGGTCTATACAACATAGGGTGATAAAACGATATAGAAACACCCTACCATTTTTTAGATACGCCTTAGGGTGTTTGAAAACTGCTGTCGGGCATATTTTTCAACGCATCCACCATAAACTTCTTCCAAAGATCCGCCGGGATTGAGCCGCCAGTTACTCGTTTCATTGGAGAAAAATTATCGTTTCCAACCCAAACTCCGGTTACCAGCCCTCCAGTGAATCCGATAAACCAGGCATCCCGGAAGCCCTGGCTCGTCCCGGTCTTTCCAGCAACGTTATTACTAAGGCGAGCCCGCTTACCTGTGCCAATTTTGACGGCATCAACTAACATTGCATTCATATCTTTTACTATTGATTTGTTTACAAGTGGGCCCGTTGACAGAGGGGACCGCTTATAGAGGATTTCATTCCTATTGTTCGTTATCTCCGTTATCCCATAAGGCCAAGCAGAAAATCCTTTATTCGCAAAAATAGCATAGGCCGAGGTCAAGTCTAGCAAAGTAACTTCACCAACGCCTAAAGCGATCGAAGGATGGCTCTTAAGGTTTGAGGTGATACCTAACCGTTGAGCGGCTTTTATAACCTTTTGTCTACCAATTTGTTCTGATATTTTTACAGCGACTGTATTAACAGACTTAGCAAGCGCTGTACGCAATGATATGCGGCCTAAAAATTTTCCTGAATAGTTTCTTGGTTTCCAACCCTTTATTGAAACAGGCCCATCAACGATTTCATCATGGGGCTGTATGCCGGCCTCTAAAGCGGCAAGGTACACAAAAAGTTTAAAAGCAGATCCAGGTTGGCGCAGCGCTTGATTAACACGGTTAAATTGACTAGATGGATAATGCCTGCCTCCAATCATAGCACGAATGGCGCCATCTGGGGAAAGCGAGACTAATGCGGCTTGGCCAATATTTCGAGTATTTCCAACATTTTTTAGAGTTTCTACTACACGAGCCTCTCCAAATTTTTGAAGACGTGGAGATAAAGTAGTTTTAATGATTAGGTCACGACTGGTTCTACCTACAAATGCAAACGCCCGTTGGAGCAACCAATCGGAAAAATAACGAGCCCCGGAACCTTTAACTTGATTAGTAAACTTTAAATTGTCCATTCTTGCTCGCAGCGCATCTCGTTTGGACAAAAATCCCGCTGCAACCATATTAGATAAAACCTGTTTCGTCCTAGTCAAGCTAAGGTTCTTATCGCGAAATGGAGAATAACGTGAAGGGGCCTTCAGCAAACCTACTAGCAAAGCAGCTTCCTTAAGATCAATATGCCGAACAGACTTCCCAAAATAGCGCTTTGCCGCCGCATCCACCCCAAATGTGCCTGCACCAAGGTAAACGCGATTAAGATAAATTGTTAAAATCTGTCTCTTAGACAATTTAGCTTCTAGCCAAAAAGCTAGTAAAAGTTCCTGGATTTTTCTTCGAAGAGATCGCTCTGGGGTTAAAAACAAATTCTTGGCTAGCTGCTGTGTCAATGTGCTTCCCCCTTGGCGCACACTTCCAGCCCTTAAGTTGGCCAATGTAGCACGGGCTATTCCAAGAATATCAATACCAAAGTGATCAAAAAAACGGCGGTCTTCAGTGGCAACAATTGCCTGAATTAGATAAGGAGGTACCTCGTTAAACTGAACAACGTTAGCATATAGATCTCCGTAAGTAGCAATCACTGAGCTATCCGAAGCAAGTAAAGTAACACTAGGGCGACGGGAGTGTTTTTCATAATTTTCTACATCGGGTAAATCCCAAGCGTAATAAGCCACTAGAGCCCCCAAAATTAACCCAGACCACAAAATCACCAGAGCACTTAAACGTAAAAACCGAAACCCAAAAGATGGTGGCTCCTTTTCGGTTTTCGACTTTTTAGGCTGGTTTTCATTGGAGTTTTTAGCCATTTTTCTTTCTTAACTTTGATTGAAATACTAAAATAGAAGCATTGGTGCATTATTATGACTCTGTTAGTTCAATCTAACGATAATTTCAGGAATCAGTAGTCTTAACGAGATCATGTCTTTATTTTCCCAAAAAACCCCCTCCCTAAACCATATTGAGACCTTAAAAATCCGCCGGGCAATGGAGAAAGATGCTGGAGAGATTGTTCGATTGGCCGGATTACTAAGTGAAGCGGACAGCGCCGACCCCTCACGCTTAACAGAAGAAATCTATTGCAAAGATGGTTTTGGGCACAACCCAGCCTTTAATGTTTTGCTTGCAGAAATTGATAGTCAAGCAATCGGCTACACCCTTTTTTTTGAAGGTTATGATACAAATCGGGCAAATCGAGGACTTTATATATCTGACCTTTATGTCGATGAGGCTTGGAGGAGGCAAGGCGTAGGTCGTTCCTTAATGCGCGCCACCTCCCAGGTTTGTAAGGACCTTGGTGGGGAGTGGATGTTCTGGGCTGTAAACAAACAGAATCGGACAGCTCAGAAATTTTATAAAACGCTGGCAATCGAACTTTCTGAGATCTCTATTTTCGCTTCCTCAGGCCAAAATTTCCAAACCCTATGTAGCTCTTCGCCCAAGTAATTTAAGCATCCAGATTTACAACTTTAAGGGCATTTGATTGAATAAACTCACGCCGGGGATCAACAACATCTCCCATAAGAGTAGAAAACACTTCCTCCGCCGCGTCTCGATGATCTATTTTAACCTGGAGAAGAGCTCGAACCTCCGGGTCTAATGTTGTTTCCCAAAGCTGCTCGGGGTTCATTTCTCCCAAGCCCTTATAACGTTGAATTGAGACGCCCTTGCGACCGTTTTCCATAACAGCGTCAACCAGGCCCAGCGGCCCTTCTATTCTTGTTTTTTGGTCTTTCACCTTTAAAAATGCCGGCCGGGCGTAAATATTTTGCAAGTCAGGAACCATCTCATCTAAGCGACGTGCCTCAGCAGATTTCACCAAAGCGCCATCAATAACATGCCTTTCTGTCACACCACGGAGAGTTCTTGCAAAAGCAAAGCCGCCGCCATCTAGAATCTCCACTCTCCAACCCCTCTCATTTTCCATACTCAAACCATCGAGGCGTCGGGCTATAGCTTCAGCAACTTGAGATTCCATCGCTTCAGATTCAAGCAGCTCTGAATTAAAAGCACCTAAAATAGCAGCCTGTTCAGCAACCATGGGATTTGATAATTTTTGCAAAATAGGTTGCATCGTATTTTTAGCGTGCAAGGCCGTCTCAACGGTGGCACGTAAATCTGAGCCAGCAATCTCGGCACCATCCTGTATCACCAACACACAGTCCCTCAGGCCCGTATCAATTAAATACTCTTCAAGTTTTGGATCATCTTTTAAATAAATTTCTTCCGAGCCTCTTTTTGCGCGATATAATGGCGGTTGTGCAATATATAGGTAGCCGCGTTCAATAAGATCTGACATTTGCCGAAAAAAGAAAGTCAAAAGAAGAGTTCGGATATGGCTACCATCAACATCCGCATCTGTCATAATAATAATTTTATGATAACGAGCTTTTTCTGCATCAAAGTCTTCTCGTCCAATGCCTGTACCCAAGGCAGCAATCAGGGTTCCTATTTCCGCCGAGGACAACATTTTATCAAATCTTGCTCGTTCTACATTCAAAATCTTACCCCGAAGTGGCAATATTGCTTGTGTCCGACGATTTCGGCCCTGTTTGGCAGAGCCACCAGCGGAATCACCTTCAACTATAAAGATCTCAGATTGGGCAGGGTCACGTTCCTGACAATCTGACAGTTTGCCTGGCAAACTGGAGATATCTAGTGCGCCCTTGCGCCGAGTCAAATCTCGGGCTTTCCGCGCTGCCTCGCGAGCAGCAGCTGCCTCTACGATTTTAGCTACTATTCTCTTAGCCTCATTCGGATGCTCTTCAAACCACTGGCCCAACTTCGCCCCAACAATACTTTCGATGACAGGACGTACCTCGGAAGAAACGAGTTTCTCTTTGGTCTGCGAAGAAAACTTCGGATCGGGAACCATAACCGACAAGATACAAGTAAGCCCTTCACGCATGTCATCCCCGGTCAGAGCAACTTTTTCTTTCTTTGCTATACCAGAGGTGTTTGCATAGGAATTGATTGTTCTCGTCAAAGCCGCGCGAAAACCCGCAAGATGCGTTCCTCCATCACCTTGAGGAATAGTATTTGTAAAACAAAGCGTGGTTTCATGATAACTATCTGACCACTCCATTGCGACTTCCATAGCTATACTATCTTGCTCATCTTGGATGGTTATAGGATTTTCCAATAATGGTGTCTTTCCACGATCAACATAGTTGACGAAAGCTGCTAGCCCACCCTCATAATGCATTTCGACAATATTTGGATCTACTCCTCGCGAATCATTAGCTACTAAGGTCACGCCAGAATTCAAAAATGCGAGCTCACGCAAACGGTGTTCAAGTTTAGAAAAATCATAGTTTACGTTGGTAAATGTATCCTTTGAAGCCATGAATGTAACTTGACTACCAGTGGGACCCGTCCAATCTGACACACGCTCAAGGGGTTTAGTGGGAACACCATTTTCAAACCGCATAAACCATTCTGCACTATCACGCCAAATCTTGAGCTCTAGCCAAGACGAAAGGGCATTAACCACGGAAACCCCTACACCATGGAGACCACCAGAAACTTTATATGAACTTTGATCAAACTTACCACCAGCATGTAAGTGGGTCATTATTACTTCTGCTGCCGAAACACCTTCCTCTTCGTGTATCTGAACTGGGATGCCACGCCCATTATCGCGAATAGAAACTGAACCATCTCCATTTAAGGTCACCTCCACCCGGTCGCAAATACCTGCAAGGGCTTCATCGATACCATTATCTACAACCTCATAAACCATATGATGTAGCCCTGAACCATCGTCCGTATCGCCAATATACATTCCGGGTCTTTTACGAACAGCGTCTAGGCCACGCAATACTTGTATTGAATCAGCGCCATAATCAGAGTTTGTTTCTTCAGAAGTTACTTTGTCTTTGGATGCCATTTTTTTACCAATTCTTCTTTGAATCTATATAGAAAATAATTTCGGCGAAGCTTCAGCTACCGCCCCATTATCAATAGAGAAATGTTGGGCCGACCCTGAAAGCTCTGAAAAAAGGAATGGGTCAGCGCCGGTCATCCAAGCTTGTGCACCAAGTTTCTGAAGTTCTCTAAACAGTGCCGTACGGCGCGGTCCATCAAAATGAGCCGCTATCTCATCCAATAATAAGATTGGTGTGGCGTTTCGCTCAAGGGATTGAAGCCGAGCATTCGCAAGTACTATGCTAATCAATAAGGCTTTTTGTTCGCCGGTAGAACATTGGCTCGCCGGCATGTTTCTTAGGGTATGCGTAACAGAAAGATCACTATAATTTGGACCAGTCCCTTTGCCACGCAATGTCGAGTTTAAATTGCGGGCATTTTTGAGATACGACCGATAACGGTCCTCCACTTCAACCGCAGGCATCTCACATAACCAGCCTTCCAAAACCCCATTAATTGAAAGAGATGCTGAAGGAAAAGGCCCAACACCCATTGCGCATGCTGGATTTAAACGTTCAATTAAAGCAAGTCTTGCCGCCAAAATCGCGACACCTTTTTCTACCATTATCTCTTCTAGAACATCAAGCCAACGGGCGTCTGCTTTGTGACCTTGATTCACCTCATTTTGAAGTAAACGCGATCTTTCACGCGAGGATTTATCAAATAATTTCAACCGGCCAGCATGAGCAGGGTCAAAACCAAATACCAATCGATCGAGAAACCGACGGCGCCCAGAAGGCCCCTCGATAAACAAGCGTTGCATTTCAGGTGTGACCCACAGAACCGATAACCTCTCACTCAATACCGATTGTCCCCGCGCTGGTACGCCGTCTATACGAACGGACCTCTTGAGCTTTCCATTGGAAGCTTCTTGGGAAACTCCGGTACCCACTTCATAGGTTCCATCGATACCGGTGACAGTGGCTGCAACCGCCCAGCATTTTTTATGATTAATTTCAACATCATTACATCGAGCTATATCTTCCAAATTCGCGGCACGCAATCCGCGACCAGGAACTAGAAAGGAAATTGCCTCTAAAATATTTGTTTTTCCCGCCCCATTTGGCCCTGTAAGGGCTACAATTGGCAATTCTATGATCAAACGCAAAGAAGAATAACAACGGAAATTACTCAAAGACAGACGCCGAACCGCCATTGTTTCCGGACCTTCTCCGTTTCGAACCGCATGTTGTAATGTGGACAGGATTTCAGCCTCTATACTCGCATAGGCATCAGCACATAAAGTGCGTTTTCATCCTCGAGATCCTTGACGAGAGTGGGTGATGCAGCATCAGAAAGCGCAAAACGGGCTTTATTACCTTGAATTTGTTGGGTTATATCAATTAGATATTTTGAATTAAAACCGATTTCCAAATCCCCATCATTGTAATCAACCTCCAGCTCTTCTGTTGCGCTTCCTGCATCCGGGCTTGTAGCGGACAACACCAAACTATTGGTGCCTAAACTTAGTTTAATTGCCCGCGATTTTTCAGTGGAAATGGTAGACACTAAATCAACAGCACGCTCGAAACGGTTGCAACTTACTTCAAGAAATTTGTCGTTTTCTTCTGGAATAACTCGATCATAATCTGGAAAAGTACCGTCGATAAGCTTAGAACTCAAAATAATACCATTTATTGCAAACCGAATTTTTGTATCCGACATCAATAGAGCTATATCGCCATCAACCTCATCAATTAATTTACGTAGTTCATTAACCGTCTTCCGAGGCACTATTACTCCCGGAATCTCCTCGGCCCCCGCTGGAATTGGGATCTCCATCCGCGCAAGACGGTGCCCATCAGTCGCGACCGCCCTCAAAACAGCTGCTCCTTCCTCGCTTTCCGCTGCATGAAGATATATACCATTCAAATAATATCGGGTTTCCTCTGTTGATATCGCAAAGCGGGTTCGATCTATTAAATTACGTAAATCTACTGCTCCCAAAGTAAAGCTATAAGGCATATCATCGTCGGTCATTGCGGGAAAGTCTTCGCTGGCGAGTGTGGCGAGTTTTAACGTAGAACGGCCAGACCGCATAGCCATCTGCCCTTCCTCCGCTCCACCACCCAGTTCTATTTGAGAACCATCTTCGAGCTTTCGGACAATATCAAAAAGTGTATGAGCAGCAACCGTAGTCGCGCCGGTTTGCGATACATCAGCAGGTACCTTTTCGATTACCACAATATCCATATCAGTCGCGGATAATTCAACTGCTTCTTCTTGGGCGCGCATTAGAACATTAGACAAAATTGGAATTGTATTCCTGCGCTCTACTACGCTTTGGACGTGGGTTAATGCTTTCAATAAAGCACCGCGATCTATCGTAAACTTCATGGCGTCACGTTATTTTTGTTCGAATTAAAAATCCAGCATCTCTAAACCAACCAAAATCCCCGGTTAATCTCAATAATTATACCATTTCAGTTTGTTCGCCGCACTGGTTAAGATATCCGAAAAAAACTACCTTATAAAATCAAAAAACCGCTAAAAACTGCGGTTATCCCTCTAGCATTCGCCGCAATAGATCAACGTCTTCACAGAATGCCGAATCTGTATGTCGTAACTCTTCCACTTTCTTGACCGCATGCATGACGGTTGTATGATCACGTCCTCCAAATTTTCGACCTATTTCAGGCAGGGAACGCGATGTCAGTTGCTTAGCAAGATACATTGCCACCTGCCGCGGCCGCGCAACAGCACGAGCACGACGAGGAGAATGCATATCGGCGATACGAATGTTAAAATGTTCCGAAACACGCTTCTGAATTTCTTCAATGGTAACGCGTCGATCATTGGCACGAAGAACATCACGCAGGACTTCCTGACAGGTTTCAAGCGTAATTTCTCGTCCGACAAGCTCCGAATGAGCTACTACCCTATTCAAGGCCCCCTCAAGCTCACGTACATTTGATGTTATCCGGTGGGAAAGAAATTCTTTGACTTTAGTGGGAATTTCCACTCCTAACCGTTCCGACTTAACTTCAATAATTCCAAGGCGCAATTCGAAACTTGTTGCATGAATGTCAGCAACTAGACCCCAACCCAGACGCGAACGAAGGCGTTCCTCCATACCTTCGAGGTCTAATGGCGATTTATCCGCCGAAATTACCACTTGCCGATTATTATCAACTAAATCATTAAAAGTGTGGAAAAACTCCTCCTGGGTAGCTTCCTTACCATTTATAAACTGAACATCATCGATCATCAGCAAGTCAACTGACCGAAATTGTTCCTTGAAGGCCACAGTGTCCTTAAATCGCAGCGCACGAATAAAATAGAACATAAACTTTTCAGCAGAAAGATATACTACACGGCGATCCGGAAACTTCTTCAGGGTATGATTAGCTATAGCATGCATTAGGTGCGTTTTACCTAAGCCGACCCCGCCATATAGAAATAGTGGATTAAACGGTGCATTATCAGAATCTGCTACTCGCCGTGCTGCTGCATAGGCTAACTCATTTGGTTTTCCCACCACAAAATTTGAAAAGGCAAAGCGTGGATCAATAGGTGCGCTAATTTCGGAGCGTGCTTCTCCCTTTCCTCGTGGCTGGTATGGTTGAACACTGCTTCTCTGCTCTAACGAACTAGTTTCTGCCGGGCGATTTAGCGGCCTAGTTGTCGGTGTTTGCACAAAAATTTCAACTGTTTCGATGTCAGATTTCTCTCCAGTCCAAAGTTCTCGCAACCGATCGCCATAATGACTAACCACCCAATCACGCATAAAACGAGTCGGGACTGCTATTTTTGCCGTTCCTTCAATGACAGAGACTAAAGTCAGAGGTTTTAACCAACTACGGTAGGAGGCATCGCCGACTTCCGACCTCAACAACCCACGTACTCTTGCCCACTGGGCGGTAATTTTCGGATCCAGTCTTGGTCCCGGCATTATTTATTGTCCCCAGTCCCCAAGCGACCCAACAAATACCCGATCGCTTAATTTAAACAGTCCCCTTAAAAACAAAATCTTCGGCTAAAAAGATCATCTTATTAAAAGGTGCCCGATTTTCGAATTGTCCCACGACCCCCATGTTTACTTAGGCGCCAACTTTGAACTAGGATTAGATTGAATAAACATACGGTTTTTTTATTATACATGACTAATCCAATACTTGTTCTATACTTCAATACAAAATTTTTTATTTAAGTGTCTTTGTATCTATTTCGAGGTCAAATTTAAATCTAATTGGGCGAGGATCGGATAGCAAGCGGAGACCGTAACAAAAATGAAAAAAAAAGCATTGACAAATAAGCGACTTCCGATTCCGTTCGTCGACTCAATGGCTTGTGGGAAATCCCTAAATGTTTGGGCTACTGAAGGGCCCTATGTTACTGAAAAGCCAACATAGGAGTTTGAAATTCAGTCACATCCTAACAATGTGAGTGTTAAGATTCTTATTTTTTAAATTATTTAAGGGCATTAACCCGGGCAGACAACCGCGACACTTTGCGTGATGCCGTATTCTTTTTTAGAATTCCCTTTGTTACTCCACGCATTAACTCTGGTTCTGCTGCTTTAAAAGCGATCTCCGCTTCTGCGCGATCGCTCTTCTCGATTGCCAGCTCGACATTTTTGACAGCTGTCCGAATGCGCCCACGCCGGTCACGATTTCGCTCTGCCCGTCTCTCAATTTGTCGGACACGCTTTTCTGCGGAACTCGAATTAGCCATTTTTCAACATCCTAAACATATAAATCGCGGTTCGCGTTTGTATAGTGCCTCTTCTTTCCCGTCAAGCATTTAGCCAATCATTTTAATGGTTTATCCTGCAATTACGATTTTCCAAAATCAGGTTCCCGTTTTTCAATAAACGCTGCCATACCCTCGCGTTGGTCGGGCGTACCAAAGGATGCTTGAAACATGCGCCTTTCATATCTTACCCCCTCTGAAAGTGTTGTTTCATAAGCTCGGTTAATTATATCTTTAACCATCATCGTGGCTGGACGAGACATTGAAGCAATCTGTTTTGCTGTAGCAATTGCTTCATCCATTAACTCCTTATCTGGGACAATGCGACTGACCAATCCGGCCCTCTCTGCCTCTTCAGCGCCCATCACCCTGCCTGTTAAACACATTTCCATGGACTTGGACTTTCCAATCAATCGGGTCAAACGCTGAGACCCCCCGGCACCAGGCCATACACCTATTTTAATCTCCGGCTGACCAAATTTTGCTGATTCTGATGCCAAGATGAAATCGCACATCATCGCTATCTCGCAGCCACCGCCAAGAGCGAATCCCGCCACAGCGGCTATTACGGGCTTTCGACATCTCGTGACTTGTTCCCAACCATCTGTTATGAAGTCATCACTAAATGTCTGAGGCCAATGTTTGGACTGCATTTCCCTTATGTCTGCCCCTGCTGCAAATACTTTATCTGAACCAGTTATAACGATAGCTCCAATTTTCTTGTTGGCTTCCAACTTTTTCAACGCATCCGCCAATTCAGTAATCAAATTCGATGATAACGCGTTTAACGACTCAGGCCGGTTAAATTTTATGACCCCAACATTTTCAAGTGTTTTAACTATAATAGTGTCATAGCTCATCAGGCGTAGTCCCCCTTAATAATAGATTTATTTCGGCGTTAAAGAAAAATGAGTAGACAGAATGCCGTTCTCAACAGAAATAGTAAGCCGCAACCATTCTCCTTCACGGGACCAAATATTAGTACCCCTCGAATGCCAACCAAGCTGTGGTAATGTCCGAGAATAAAATGATATAATTTTTGATTGGGAGATAGTACCCCCCAACTTGCCGTTAGCGGCAACCTCTATTATCCTCCCCTCTAGTGCAGAAAACATTACTCCAGAGCCCTTTAATTCATGCAAACCAGCCATCAATGGGAGGTCTTCAACAGTTGTGAAAAATGATGACCCATAAGCTAAATTCCCTTGATTTAAGGAAGCAAACAGCATGAAGGATGCAAAAATAATTTTCTTTCTGTTAGCGATTTGATATTTCGATTTTCTTTTCAAGGTACATATATCCTTTAACTTTGGCATTTTGCACAAAAGAATGTCGATCTTCCGGCTTGGACGATTCGCCTTATTGGCTCCTCACAACTTGGGCAAGGGTGACCAGACCGACCATAAACCTTAAATTTATGTTGGAAATACCCCATTTCTCCTGTAGCGGTAACATGGTCCTTGAGAGTTGAGCCGCCAGATTCTATTGCATTAAATAAAAGCTCTTTGGTCTTTTCTGCAAGGATGCTAGCTTGTTTGAGGGTAATCGTATTAGCGCTTCGCGTAGGGGACAATCCAGCCATAAAAAGACCCTCACAAACATATATGTTTCCGAGGCCCGCGACGACGCGTTGATCCAGCAACGCCGATTTAATTGGTGTTTTTCTTCCCTGAAAGCGGCCAACAAGCATTGATCCGTTAAATTCCATGCTCAAAGGTTCTGGTCCTATTTGTTTGAGCAATTCATGCGAAAACAAGTTCTTAGCGTGTGAGACCTCCATTAAACCAAAACGTCTAGGATCGGAAAACCGAATAATATTACCATTTTCCACCACAAAAACTACATGTTCATGTTTTCGACTGGGAATCTGTGGATCAGTTCCACAGTCAATTACCATTCTTCCTGACATGCCTAGATGTATAAGTACCACTACATCATTCTCTAACCGCATGAGAAGATACTTTGCACGACGATCAATTTTTATTATTTTTTCTCCTCTAACCGTCTCAACGAAGCTGTTCGGTAAAGGGCGCCGCAGATCAGTGCGGCGAACAATTACCTGACAGATTCGTTGACCAGTCATGGCTTTCGAAAGACCGCGCCGAATTGTCTCAACCTCTGGAAGTTCCGGCATTATACATTACTAGAAATTTTAAACCTGTTTAGGGCTCCATTCTCGCGCTAGCGCGAATTACACTGCTAGGTTATTGTCAATCCATGGAAAAAGCATCCAAAATTGATTCGGGGATCGAAAACCAAAAAAACTTTGGTTTTCGTCACATGGGTAATAGTGAACATGCCAACTTAGTCAACAACGTTTTTCAATCGGTGGCCGATAAATACGACCTTATGAATGATTTAATGAGCGGGGGGCTGCATCGCTTGTGGAAACAAGCACTCGTAAATCGTATTAATCCCCAAACGGGCATGCATCTACTCGACGTTGCAGGCGGCACAGGAGACGTGACTTTACGGCTTCTCGATGATCTCAACAGAAGTGACCAAAATTTTGGAAAGGATATTACCATAACTATTTGTGAGCCCAACGAATCTATGCTCAAAATTGCCCGCAAGAAAACTGTAGACAACGGATATGTCAAAGGAATTGAGTTTCTAAACGCTCCTGCAGAAAAACTACCCCTAGAGGATTTCTCCATTGATGTTTGTGTTATCTCCTTTGGTCTCAGAAATGTTACAGATCGCAAAATGGGGCTTTCTGAAATGCATAGGGTTTTAAAATTTGGTGGCCATTTTCTGTGTCTAGAATTTACCCCTGTTATTACACCAATGTTGGCGCCCTTATATAATGCCTACTCTAACCGTGTTCTTCCTTGGCTCGGACAACACATCGCGCAGGATCGAAATTCATACGAATATCTAGTGGAAAGTATCCGCCTATTTCCGGAACCGGAAGAACTTACCAAAGAACTCCAAACCGCCGGATTTGGAAATATCACTCATCGTAACTTATTTGGTGGAATTGTTGCTATACATTCTGGATGGCGCGTCTAAAACCCATGATCCGTATTTTTATAAACCTCAAACGCTTAACTGAAATAATTCGCACCATCGCTCGTTATGATGCTTTATTTTTTCTGGATTGGGAAAATGCTTCGATAAAAATATTAAAAATTTGTATCCGGTTTATAACTTTCGGTGTGAGCCCTCAACCACAGGTATTGCAACTGCGCAACGGTGAAAAACTAGCCTTGGCCTTTCAAGATTTAGGGCCCGGATTTATCAAGCTAGGACAAGCACTTTCGGTCAGGCCTGACTTGATCGGACAAGAAATTGCCGATGACTTAACCAAACTACAGGATTGTTTACCGCCTTTCTCAGCCGATGATGCTAAAAAAACAGTGGAGAAAGAATTTGGGAAACCTATCGAAAAAATTTTTGTGAACTTCAACGAAAAACCGGTTGCGGCCGCTTCAATCGCCCAAGTTCACTTTGCCATAACTACGGAAGATATTCCCGTCGCAGTAAAAATTTTACGACCCGGAATCGAAGCGGCATTTAATCGTGAACTTGATTTATTACGTTGGCTAGCCGTCACCTTGGAGCGTCTCCTGCCGAAAACAAGACGCCTTCGCCCAATTGAAGTTGTAAATACATTCTCCCAAACCGTTTCTATAGAAATGGACTTGCGATTGGAAGCCGCTGCCGGTGACGAACTTCGCCTCAATTTTGAAAATGACCCTAGCTTCAATGTCCCCAGAATGGACTGGGCCCGAACAGGTAGACGGGTCCTTACATTAGAACGGATTTCTGGCACTCCGATAGATGAAGTATCTATTCTCGAAGAAAAAGAATTAGACATTCAAACGTTAGTGACAAATATGGCCCGAGCATTTTTTCTTCAGGTATTTAGAGATGGGTTTTTTCATGCTGATCTACACCCTGGAAATTTGTTGGTTAGTGAAGACGGCGTCATCAACCCCGTCGATTTTGGGATCATGGGGCGTCTTGATAAACAAACGCGATATTATCTAGCCGAAATGCTTGTTGGGTTTATAGATGCCGACTACACCAAAGTAGCTAAGGCTCACATAAATGCTGGCTATTTGCCTGCCACACAATCTGCAGAATCCTTTGCGCAGGCAGCTCGCGCCATCGCCGAGCCAATTATGGGGTTGCCACTAAAAGAAATTTCTTTAGCCCGCCTTTTAGCACAATTATTTTGCATTGCTGAACGCTTTGAAATGGCAACACAGCCACAATTACTCCTGCTCCAAAAAACAATGCTAGTAGCCGAGGGTGTTGGAAGAAAGCTCTACCCTGAGACAAATATGTGGGAGTTAGCCAAACCCCTAATTGAAGACTGGGTAGAAAGTAACCTAACCCCTGAAGCACGTGTTACGGAAGTAGTTTCGGAAGCTGGAATGCTAATTGAACGGCTTCCAAACTTAATCGCCACCTTGGGCGAAAGTGTTGTAACCATTGGGCGTGACGGACTAAGATTACACCCAGATACCACCCACACTATGTCCGGAAGAAAATCTACATCACAGTGGGGATGGTGGGTTGGGGCCGTAATTGTCATTGGGCTATTTGTTGTAGCTAATTAACCCTTAAATTTTCATCCCATCTTATTTCATTATGAATACCATTACCGGCGCCCTCAACAAGCTCAAGCGAAGCTAATTACCAATGATGACGCCAAGCTCTTTTAGCGGGTTAGGTGGCTGATTAATCAGAAGAAAACTCAAAACTTGTAA